>JASFRY010000181.1:0-7846 GCA_050114675.1 Gemmatimonadota bacterium
ACGCCACCGCCGAGTCCACGTGGCACACCATCGTGGGCGTCGTGGGGGATCAGAAGCAGACCAGCGTCGCGGAGCCGACCCGGGCCGAGGTGTTCCACGATCGCGAGCAGGACTGGGAGCGCACCAACTGGTACGTCGTGCGCACCGCCGGGGACGCCGGGGGTGCGCTGCCCGCGGTGAAGAGCGTCCTCCACGAGATGGACCCCCTCATCCCGCTGGCGGCGGCCCGGCCCCTGCGCCGGGTGTGGCGCGCCTCCATGGCGCAGGAGGAGTTCATCCTCACGCTGCTCACGGCCTTCGGGCTCATGGCCCTCCTGCTGGCCACGGTGGGCGTGTACGCTGTCACGGCCCAGGCCGCGAGGAGGCGGACTCAGGAGATCGGGATCCGCATGGCGCTGGGGGCCGACGGCCCGTCGGTGGTGGCCATGATGCTGCGGCAGGGCTTGGTCCTGGTCGGGATGGGGCTCGCAGGCGGGCTGGCCGTGTCGCTGGCGGCGACCCGCGTCATGGCGACGCTCCTGTACGGGGTGGAGCCGACGGACCCGGCGACGTTGGGGGCGGTGTTGGCCTTGTTGGGCGTCACCGCGGCGGTGGCGTGCTACGTGCCGGCCCGGCGCGCCACCTCGGTGGATCCCGTGACGTCGCTGCGCACGGAGTGAGGGTCCTCTGGAGGGGCTGGCGGGGGCGCCGTCCCGCTCCGGGCCCCAGCTTCACACCGCGGTGACCGGGGCCTACCTTGGCCCCATGGATGTCCAGATCTTCGGCGTCAAGAACGACGCCGACACGCGCAAGGCGCTGCGCTTCTTCAAGGAGCGGCGCATCAACGTCCACTTCGTGGACTTCAAGGTCCGGGGACCGTCCAGGGGGGAGCTGCGCCGCTTCGCACAGAAGTTCGGCGCCGAGGCCCTCATCGATCGGTCGTCGAAGCGCTTCCGGGCGCTGGGGCTCCAGACCGCCTTCTACGGCGACGAGCGCTGGCTCGAGATCGCCGAGGAAGAGCCTCTCATTCTGCGCATGCCCCTGGTGCGCAGCCAGAGCCGCCTTGCCGTGGGCCACGACGAGGACGCCTGGCGGGCTTGGACCGCGTAGCGGACCCCGGACCTTCACAGGCGCCGGCTTGCGGCGGCCCCCGCTCGTCAGCCGCCACCCTCTCCCACGAGGGCGATGAGGGTGCCGTCCGGGCTCACGGCCATACGGCTGAGGCGGATGCCCAGGCTCGACAGGTCCGCGATCTGACTCCACCCCATGCCCGAGCCCGGCATCCACGCATAGATACGACCTTCGTGGGCCTGTAGCAGCCTCCCTCCGGGCGTCCATGCGTGGAAGTCACCTCCCTGGACGCCGGCCACCAGGAAGGTGGTGTCGCCCGTCGCCGGATCCAGGCGATGGATCTCGGTCCCCCCGTCGGCGACGCGCTGCACGTAGCTGACGGCGTGGGTGCCGGGGATGGACTGGAGGGACCGGCCGATGTCCCGGGCCGCGACGCCCTCGTCTCCCTTGCCGAGGCGGGCGACGTGAAGGGTCGGGGGATCGCCCAGGACGTAGAGCGCGGCGGTGCTGTCGTCTGCCCAGGCGTGATAGCCCACCGGCATGATGTCGGGGAAGAGGACCACGGGATTGGACCCGTCCGCATCGAAGCGCCACAGCCGTTGGGTCGAGTCGGCCTCCACCCGGACGGCTGAAAAGGCGGCGCCTCCCTCCATGGGCGTGGGCGAGTACTCGCTCTCCGGCGCGGTGTGCGTCACCTGTCGACGCGACCGGTCGGCGAGATCGTAGAACCAGATGTCCGCCTGTCCGGCGTCGTCGACGACCGTGTACCAGAAGCCCGAGCCGTCGGGGAGGAAGTACGGCTGATTGTCGTAGCCCGGACGGTCCGTGACGTTCTCGGGCTCGCCCACCGTGAGGGTTCCGTCGGAAGCCTGGTGGAGGGAGGCGAGCCAGATGTCGGTGCCGGGAGGCGTCGTCGGCGCGGCGGACGTCGTGTCCTGGGCCACCTCGGTGTCGGGAGCCGGTGTCTCCCTTCCACACGCCGTCAGTGCCAGGAGGAGCGGAAGGGCGGCCCGCAGGAGGACGCCTCGCCGGGCTCCAGGGAGGCCTCCGGGGCGAGCCTGCATGTGGACAGGCTCCTGCAGGGGCCCGGACGGTGGGGCTGCCGTCGTCGTGGCGAGTGGGTCTTCGGCGTGGCTCATCGCGCTCTTTCGACCAGGGTGGGACGACCGACAGGGGTGCGGGCCAGCTGAGCACCCCGTCCGGACGAAGCGGCGGATACCGTCCGGCAAGATGCGTCGCCCCCCCGTGACGGCGAAAGCCCCTCGGCTTCGGGCAACCCCGCCGCTCGCCGTCGCATCTGAATGGGCGCGGGATCTCTATGCTCAGGAGCGTATGGTGCAGCAAGCAGTCGGACTGACGGGACTCCAGCTGTCCATCCTCCGGGTCCTCTGGGACCGGGGGGAGGCCACGACCCATGAGGTGTGGGAAGGGGTGGCGCAGGAGCGTCACCTGGCGCTCACGACGGTGGCGACCATCCTCTCCCGCCTGGAGCGGAAGCGGATCCTGACCCACCGCCGGGCCGGACGGCAGTACGTGTACCGGGCCACGGTGAGCCGGGCCGAGGTCCGGCGGTCCAAGGTCCGCGATCTCACCGAGACCCTCTTCGACGGGGACGCGGCGGCCCTCGTGAGCCACCTGCTGCGTTCCGATCAGGTGGATGCCGAGGAGCTGGACCGGATTCGCGCGTCTCTGGCGAATGGCAAGGGAGGGGCGGGAAGCGACGCCTGAGGGCCATGCGCCTCGCCCTTCATCCCGGCGTGCGCGTCCCTATATTCCCGGCGCGACCCTGCAGCCTCTTCCAGGAGCATCCGTGACGCCAACGCCGGGTGGACGACGCCTCGCCACCGTCACCATTCCAGCCCCCGACCTCCGTTCCGACGTCTTCCTGCGTCACGCGTCGGGCGACGCCCGGGGCTTCTGGGCGCGGGCGGATCGGTGGGTCGCCCACCGGGGGATCGCGGCCGAGATCGGGAGTGAAGGGAGCGCCACGGAGGATCGCTTCGAGGACGCGGCGGAGGCCGCGGCCACGCTGGTCCGGGAGCCCCTCCTTCCCGCCGGGGCCGCGCGCGCACCCCGGGTGCGGTTCTACGGAGGATTCTCCTTCCGGGGCGACCATCGGTCCGAGGGGGCCTGGGCCGGCTTTCCGTCGTACCTCTTCCACGTTCCCTCCTTCGAGCTGGAAGGGGACGGCACCGGCGACGCGTGGCTGCGGGCCCGTGCCCTGGTATCCCAGGAGGATGCCGGCGACGCCCTGGCAAGGCTGCGACGCAGCGCCGAGTCTCTGCGGGCGGAGCTGGCGGCGCTGTCCGACGGTCCCCGGCGGCCGGCCCCCGAGCCGGTGTCCGCCGCCTCCTCCTGCACCGAGCGCGGCGCGTGGGAGGCTGCCGTGGAGAAGTCCCTGGCGGCCATCGAGGCCGGCCGGGTGACGAAGGTGGTGCTGGCCCGCACCATGGACGTGAACGCTCCGGTGGATCCCGCCGACGCCGTGGAGCACCTGTGGACGGCGAACCGGGGGAGCCACGTCTTCCTCTTCGAGCCCCGGCCCGGGACCGCCCTCGTGGGCGCCGCGCCCGAGACCGTGGCGACCCTGCGGGACGGAGTGTTCCACGCCACGGCCGTGGCCGGATCCATCCGCAGAGGTGCGTCCCCGAAGGAGCAGGCGGAGCTGGCGGCGAGGCTTCTGGCCAGCGAGAAGGACCGGATCGAGCAGCGCATCGCCCTGGACGACATGGTCACCCGGCTGGAGACGGTGGCTCACCAGATCCGCACCGATCCGCAGCCCCACGTGCTCACCCTGGCGCGCATCCAGCACCTGGAGACCGAGATCCGCGCCAGTGTTCCCTCCGGCACCGGCGTCCTGGACCTGCTCCGCCTGCTGCATCCCACGCCCGCGGTGTGCGGGCTGCCCCGAGACGCCGCGTTGGCCTTCCTGGCCGAGGAGGAGCCGTTCGAGCGGGGCTGGTATGCCGGGCCGGTGGGGTGGTTCGACGCCGAGGGCAACGGCGTGTTCGCCCCCGCGTTGCGGACCGCGGTCCGTCACGGCGACGCCTGGCGGCTCTTCGCCGGCGCCGGGATCGTGAGGGGCTCGGTGCCGTCGCTGGAGTGGGAGGAGACGGGCATCAAGTTCACACCGGTCCTGGACGCCCTGGAAGCCAGCGGCGCCATGCTCGGAGACCATGCGGCGAGCCTGGGCGACAGGGGCGGGGAGGCGTCACGTTGAGCTCGGCCGCGGCCACGACCCTGTGGACCCGGGCGTTCGTGGACGAGCTGTCGCGGGTCGGAGTCCGCGAGGTCGTGGTGGCGCCGGGCTCCAGGTCCACCCCCCTGGTGCTGGCGTTCGCGGCGGACGGCCGGTTCCGCCTGCGGGTCCACCTCGACGAACGCTCCGCCGGCTTCTTCGCACTGGGGGTGGGCAAGGCCTCGGGTGTGCCGGCCGTCGTGGTCACCACGTCGGGCACGGCGACGGCCAACCTCTTTCCCGCGGTCATGGAGGCGGCGCAGAGCGAGGCTCCCCTCCTCGTGCTCACCGCCGACCGGCCCCATCGGCTGCGCGATGCCGACGCGAATCAGGCCGTGGACCAGCTGCGCCTCTACGGACCCTATCCCCGGGCATTCTTCGAGGTGGCGCCTCCCGAGCTGGACGGGCCGGCGCTTCGCCATCTGCGCGCCCTGGCCTGCCGGGCCGTGCTCCACGCCACCGAGGCGCCGGCGGGGCCCGTCCACCTCAACTTCCCCTTCGCCAAGCCCCTGGAGCCCGTGGAGTCGTCGGAGGAGATCGAGGCCTTCGCGGCGGCCCATCCGCTGGCGGCCCGGGGGCGTTCCGACGGCGCGCCGTTCGTGAGCATGAGGCCGGGGCAGCGAGGGCCCTCGGAGGAGGACGCGGCACGGCTGGCCGCCACGACGAGGCGGGCAGCACGGGGGGTCATCGTGGCGGGGCCCTCGTCCCGGCCCGACCGGGTGGGGCCGGCGGTGGTGGACTTCGCTGCCGCCACCGGCCTTCCCCTCCTGGCGGATCCCCTGTCCGGGGCGCGCTTCGGGCCTCCCGGGGACGCGCTGGTGGTGGACGCCTACGACCTGATGCTGCGCGATCCGGCGGTGCGGGACCGGCTCGCTCCCGATCTCGTGGTGCGCGTGGGCGCGAGTCCCACCTCCGCGGCGCTCCAGGGGTACCTGGAGCACCACGCAGGTGTGCGCCACGTGGTGGTGGATGGGGGAGGACGCTGGAAGGATCACGGTGATCTTGCCACGGACTACCTTCGCGCCGATGCGGCCGCCCTCCTCGGAGTGGTGGCGGAGGAGGTAGGGGTCGTGGCGGATCCCGCGTGGGCGTCCGACTGGAGCCGGGCCGCGGGGGCAGCCCGCGCCGTCCTCGACCGGGAGACGGCCGGCGCGCTCCACGAAGGCGACATCCTCGCTGCCGTGGCGCGCACCGTGCCCACCGGGGGCTCGCTCTTCGTGTCCAGCTCCATGCCCGTCCGCGACCTGGATGCCTTCGGTGCCCCACGGACGTCGGTGGTCCGCGTCCTCGCCAACCGGGGCGCCAGCGGCATCGACGGCGTCGTCTCCAGCGCGTTCGGCGTCGCGGCGGCCTCGGACGGCCCCACCGTGTGTGTCCTGGGAGACGTGGCATTCTTCCACGACCAGAACGGGCTGCTGTGGCATCGGGAGCCGGACGCCCCCGTGGTGTTCGTCCTGGTGGACAACGACGGCGGAGGGATCTTCCACATGCTCCCGGTGCGCGAGCACGAGCCCTGGTTCACCCGGTACTTCGCTGCGCCCCACGGCCTGGACCTGGGACGTGCCGCCGCCCTCCACGACATCCCCCTGGAGGACGTCGCGGTGGGCGACGTGGGGGCCGCGCTCACGCGCGCCCTCGAGGCTGGGGGCACGCGTGTGGTTCGGGTGCGCACGGAGCGCGCCGGAAACCACGAGCGTCACACGGAGATCGCCCGGGACGTGGCCCGGAGCGTTCGCGAGACCCTGGGGTAGCCGATTCTCGCCAGCTTTCGAGTTCGGACCCACCCAACGGAAGAGCGATGAGCAAGCCCGACTGGAAGGAAGTGAAGCAGTACGAGGACATCACGTACCACAAGTGCGACGGCGTCGCCCGCATCGCCATCGACCGGCCCGAGGTACGCAACGCCTTCCGGCCCGACACGCTCCTGGAGCTCCAGGAGGCGTTCAAGGACGCCGGCGAGGATACCTCCATCGGCGTGGTGCTCCTCACCGGCAACGGTCCCGCCAAGGACGGGAAGTACGCCTTTTGCTCCGGTGGCGACCAGAAGGTGCGGGGCGAGGCCGGCTACGTGGGCAAGAGCGGCGTGCCCCGCCTCAACGTGCTCGAGCTACAGCGCTACATCCGCTCCATGCCCAAGCCCGTCATCGCCCTCGTGGCCGGCTACGCCATCGGGGGGGGCCACGTGCTCCACGTGGTCTGCGACCTCACCCTTGCCGCCGACAATGCCGTCTTCGGTCAGACCGGACCTATCGTCGGCTCCTTCGACGGCGGCTTCGGGTCGTCGTATCTCGCCCGCATCGTGGGACAGAAGAAGGCGCGGGAGATCTGGTACCTGTGCCGTCAGTACTCGGCCCAGGAGGCGCTGGACATGGGGCTGGTGAACAAGGTGGTGCCCGTGGATCAGCTCGAGGACGAGGGATGGCAGTGGGCGCAGGAGATCCTGGACAAGAGCCCCCTGGCCATACGCCTCCTCAAGAGCGCCATGAACGCCGACGTGGACGGCCAGGCGGGGCTCCAGGAGCTGGCGGGCAACGCGACGCTCCTCTTCTACATGACGGAGCAGGGGCAGGAGGGGAAGAACGCATACGTGGAGAAGCGGAAGCCCGACTTCAGGAAGTACCCCTGGCTTCCCTGGTGAGCTGATCGCGTGGACGAGGCATGGAGGAGGCCCGGACCTGTCGGGCCCAGGCCCCGTCGAGGAGGGACGGACCGGTGAGCGTGCGCGCCTGGATCCTCGCTTCGCGCCCCAAGACGCTTTCCGCCGCCGCCGCGCCGGTCGTGGTGGGGACCGGCGTGGCTGCATCCCACGGGCATGCCTCCTTCTTCCCGGCGCTGGCGGCGCTGGTGGGCGCGCTCCTCATCCAGATCGCCACCAATCTGGCCAACGACTACTACGACTTCGTGCGTGGCGGTGACACCCACGAGCGGGTCGGGCCCACCCGGGTTACCCAGGCCGGTCTGCTGGCGCCCGAGACGGTGAAGCGCGGCACCGCCGTGGTGCTCGCCGCGGCCTTCATGGTGGGCGTCTACCTGGTGTGGCTGGGGGGCTGGCCCATCGTCTTCATCGGCCTGGCCTCTCTGGCGTGCGCCGTTCTCTACACGGGGGGCCCGTTTCCGCTGGCCTATCACGGCCTGGGCGACCTCTTCGTCTTCGTCTTCTTCGGGATCCTGGCGGTGTCGGGCACCACCTACGTCCAGATCCTGTCCTGGCCGCCGGACGCCCTCCTGGCCGGTGTGGCCATGGGGGCGCTGACCACGGCGATCCTGGTGGTGAACAACCTCCGGGATATTCGCAGCGACGCGCGCGCGGGGAAGCGCACCATGGCGGTGATCCTGGGCCCGACAGGCACCCGGGCGGAGTACATCATCCTCCTCTTCGTGGCGCTGCTGATTCCCGTGGTGGGGGTGGCGCGCTTCGGATGGCCCCTGTCGAGCCTGGCCGCCGTGCTGGTGACGCCGCTGTGCATCTCTCCCATCCAGCGGGTGCTCACCCACGAGCATCCCGCCGAGCTCCTGCCGGCGCTTGGAGAGACGTCGCGGGTCGTGGCGCTCTACGGC
>JASFRY010000182.1:0-7801 GCA_050114675.1 Gemmatimonadota bacterium
CAGGACCAGCACCATGACGTCGGGAAGCTCCTCCTCGAGCATGGCCAGGGCCTCCTCGCCCGTGAACGCCACCTCGCTCCCCATGTCCCGCATCTCCATGCGCTCCGCCATGGTGCGCACGTAGTCCTCTTCGTCGTCCACCAGGAGGACCTTCAGCCCGCCTGGCGGCACCGGCGACTCCGGCACGGCAGGCGGCGGCTTGCGCAGCGCGTCGGTAGCCATCTCCGGCACACCGGCTTCGGCCCACGCCGCAGCTTGCATGGTGCGATCGAACTCGCCCTTGGACTCCTTGAGCAGGTCCGTGGCAATCTTGAGACCGCGCTTCCAGGCGGCCGTGATGGTGTCGATCAACTGTCCGGTATCAGCGGGCTTCTGGAGGTACTCGAAGGCGCCCAGCGACCGGGCGCGCTTTTCTTCCTTCTCGGATCCGTGACCGGTGAGGATGATGACCTGGACCTGGGGATGCTGCTCCTTGACGCGCTCCAGAACCTCCATCCCGTCGATCCCCGGCATGCGCAGGTCCAGGACCATGACATCCGGGGCATCGGCCTTCACCATCTCGAGTGCCTCGGCGCCGCTCGTGGCCACGCGGCTCGAAAGGTCTCGCATGTCCAGGCGCTCGGCCATGGTGCGGACGTAGTCTTCCTCGTCGTCGACGAGGAGCACGCGGATCTTGCTCATATGCCCTCAACTCGGATCCGGCCTCGCCCGCCTCCAGGCTCAGATTCTCACGTTTCGTGTGCTAACCGCCTCCATCGAACAGGAGGAGGACCTCGTATCCCTCGGGTGACGCTTCGGCGGAGAAGCCCAGATCCGCCAGGCCTTCCTTCAGCTCCGGCCAGCCGGCAAGGTCGTGGAGACCGGGGAGCGTCGCGCCATCCCCGGCCGTCCCCGCGAGGCGCGCGGCGGCCCGTCCGTCCCGACCGCCGGCCCGCAGGGTCAGCACACCCCCCTCGGGAAGCTGGTCGAGGAAGAGCTCGACGGCGGAGAACAACGCCATCTGGACGTGGAGGGAGCTGCCCTGGAACGGGACGACGCCGTCCCCCGCCTCGACATGGACGGTCTGGAGCTTCTTCCTGGCGAACCTCTGCGACAGGAACGCCACCTGTCGGACCTCTTCGTCGAGGTCCACGGACCGGATGTCTTGATCGAGGGAATGGGCGAAGCGGTTCAGGCGGGTGACCAGCTCGGCGCCCCGGGCCACCTGGGCTTCGATACGACCCGTGGCCTTGAGGAGCCGAGCGGCATCAGGTGGCCCCCGGGTCTCCGAGGCCTTGACCAGGTCCTCGACGAGGCCCGCCGACTCCTTCACGATGGCCAGGACGTTGCGGAGCTCATGGGTGGCCGAGGCAGTGATCCTGCCCATGAACTCGGCCTCTCGGCTCCCGGTGGTGTTCATCTCGTCGGCGCCGCCGGGGCTGACCTCGACCGCCCCAATGCCGGACTCCAGAACGAGCCGCCCGGCGTCGGCGAGGGTGGGCCGGAACGGCTCATCATGCCTCTTTAGAAAGGTCGAACCGGGGGTGGGCGGTGGCAAGATCGGCAAGCGTCACTCGGAAGAAATGCGGCGGGCGCCGGATGGGGTTTCCGACGCCCGCCGTTCGGTGAGATGCGCAGCGCAGTCAGCTCCGTGGACCTTCGGCGGGCCCTGCGGCCCCGTCCTCGGTCAGTTGACCTGCAGTCGGCTTCGCCGATCCTCAATCACTTCGGTGTGACCCGCGAGGAGTCGGCACCAGCCTCGTGGCCGGTCAGTTGAACGGCTTGGCCCTCTCGATCCACTTCTCCAGATCCTTCTCCTTCGGGTTCACAGGGTCTCCGGGGTGGATGATGCCAGCCGGACACTTCTCGGCGGCCTGGACGAGTTGGGCGAAGGTGCCCGCGTGCACGTCCTTGATGTACGCCTGCTTGTTGTCGTCGTAGGCGAACATGCGGGAGTTGAGGTTGGTGCAGTCGTTGCACGAGGTGCAGCGGGCCGTCTCGATGTAGGCCTCCATGGCGAAGCCTTCATCTTCCTCCTCTTCCTCCTCCGCCACCGCCACCGCAGCTTCCTCGTCCGTAGCCTTCGCAACCGCGGCCGGGGCGCCGACGCCGTTCTCACCCGACGGTGCCGTGTCGGCCACCGGGGCACCCGCGGGCGCAGCAGACCCTCCGCCGCCGAAGTCCACGCCTTCCACCGGCCCGACGGGCTCGAGTCCCGGCGTCGCCTCGGCACGGGTGAGCAGGTCCACCACCGTCATCTGGCCGTCGCCGAGCGTGAGCAGCTTCTCGGCCATGCGCCGGGCGATGGCCCGCGGGTACGTGGACTTCAGATCGGCCAGCTTGGCCTCGTACTCCTTCTTGAGCGTCGCCAGCCTCTTCTCGAACTCCTCCTCCATCTGGTAGGCCAGCGCGTCGCGCACATCCTCGGCAACGTCGAGTCCGGCCATTTCCTTGAGCTGGTGCCAGAAGCTCAGCCGGTCCTCGGCGAGGATCACCATTTCGTTGGAGACCCGCATCTTCTTGAGCGTCCGGTCGTCGTTGAGCATCCAGATGAAGGGGCTCTTCCCGAGACGGTCCTCGTGGCCCATGGCCACGAACTCGTGGAAGGGCACCAGCTCGTCCGCCTCGTCGCCCTTGGCCTCGGAGAAGTTCTTCCGGAAGCGCACCTCGGTGGCAGCCCAGTCGGCCACCGTGAGGGGCAGCTCCATGGACGCTTCCTCCCCGTCTTCGTCCACGTACGTGAGCTCGTACGTGGGCCAGATGTCGTCCAACGCCGGGTTGCCGCTCAGGGACAGGCAGTCGGCGATGTCGTCGCCGCCGTCGGGGTCGTAGGTCAGGAACGGGAACGCGCGGGCTTCCAGGGCCAGCCTCGCCGCGGTGGGCGCCCAGTCGTCGGCCAGACCGTGCTCCACGGGGCACGGCGTGTAGATGTTGAAGACCGCCGGGCGCCGGGTGTTCAAGCCCTTGATGACGCCCTCGATGAGGTGGGAAGCGGAGGCCTGAGAGGACTGGTGGACGAACACGCCTCTGTGGGCCATGGCGATGAAGGCCAGTTCCTTACGGACCTCCGACTTCCCGTGCTCTGCCTTCCCCCACGCGGACATGTCGGCCACCTGACCGGTGAACCCGGAGGTGCAGGCCTGACCGCCCGTGTTGGAATAGACCTGGGTGTCCAGCACCATGACCCGGATGGGCTTCCCGCTCGCCATGAGACGGGAGAGGTTCTGGAATCCGATGTCCATCATGGCGCCGTCGCCCCCGATGCTCAGGATGGGCGGGCACAGATGGAACTCCTCGTCGGTGAACTTCCTCCAGTCGAACTCCTCGGCGAGCCGCTTGAAGGCGTCGGCATCGTAGCTGCCGTCCACCAGCTGCTCCGCCTTGCGGAGGGCCAGGAAGTGGTCGCCCATCTTCCGCATGTGACCCTCGAACACGCCGATGGCGATGGAGGGAGCGTCCTGGAAGAGGTGGTTCACCCAGGGGAAGGGATAGGGATTGTACGGGTACGTGCTCCCCCACACCGAGGAGCAGCCCGTGGAGTTGGTAATGCCCATGCTCACGCGCCCACGGCCGCTGGGACCTTGGACGTAGAGCCACTTCAGATGCTCCATCTCCTCCTTGGACGCCTGCAGGAGGAGGAGCCTGGACTGCTGGTCGGCAGTGAGCTTCACGCCCACGTCGCCCGGGGCCTTGGCCGCCTCGGCCGGATCCACCGACGCGCCCAGCATCTCCCGCTCCTGCTTGTCGATCTCGGCCACCAGGCCGTCGATCTTCTCCAGCAGATTGGCGACCCGCGGCTGCATGAGAGCCTCGACGGTGGACGTGACCAGGTGCACGGCGGTCTTCTCGCCGCACCCCATGCACGCGCCGTCGCCGCCGGCCATGGAGCGGTAGTTGTCCTTCTTGAGGAGGAGCGACGACAGCACGCCGATGCCCGCGTCGATGTCGCGGACGTTGATGTACGTGTCGTCGGTGTCGGGAAGCCGCTCCCAGAACTTCCAGTTCCGGCGGAGCTTCTCGACGATCTCCTCGTCCTGCTGCACCGTGATGAGCGCGTTCTCGGGGCAGACGTTCACGCAGATGTTGCAGCCCTTGCACGCCTCGGGGTTGATGGTGATGGCCAGCAGCCCCCCGGCGCCCTTCTCCTTTGATTCAGGCAGATCGAAGAAGGGCGCCGTTTTGGCGAGGGGGAACTCATCCAGCACGGGGAAGACGCGCGCCCACTCCTCGTCGAGCTGCGCCCGACGATCGGCGTCCCACCCGAGTTTCTCGACAACGTTGGCGTAGGCCGACGACGCGACCTCGCCGAAGTTCTTGAAGGGCACGCCCTTCAGGATCTTGTGGGCTTCCTTGGCCAGGTGCTTGGAGATCTGCTTGATCCGGTCGTTGGGCTTGCCGTTGGCCGTGGTGCGGATCGCCGTGTCCAGGAGATCCTCCACCGAGAGCACGAGGCCCGGGATCGCCGCGTCGGGGCACTGCACCCAGCACTGGCTGCACCCCGTGCACTTCTCGGGGATGAAGTCGGGGACCTCGAAGCGGATGTTGGTCATGTCCCGCACGGTGCTGGTCGCCGCCGGCATGGCCGAGATGGCCGCGTACGGGTCCGAGATGCTGTCCTGGCCGATGGAGCACAGGGCGCACACCTGCTCGAAGAAGCGGCCCTTGTTGCCAAGGCCGATCTCGGCGTCGGGATCGTCCAGGAGCGACGGCATGTAGGAGCCGGGCGCCTCGGTGGCCTCCTCGGCCTCGGCGTCGTCGCCCACCGGCACCTCGCGCACCTCGTCGAAGCCGCGGCGGATGACGCGCATGTTGTCGTCGACCACGCGCTGCCCGAGCTTGCCGAACTTGGCATTGATCTGGGCTTCGATGCCCTTGAAGAGCCCTTCCTCCTCCATGCCCTCCTTGGCGGCCAGAGGCGCGCACTTGAAGAAGGCGCCCATGAAGGCCACGCCCTGCATGCGGTAGCGAAGCTCGGGATCGGAGGCCTCCGCCGACGCGATGCCGAAGGCGTCCAGGCAGAAGACCTTGATGTTCCTTTCCTTGATGGCTCGCCGCGCCGTCCCGGGGAGCGACGCCCAGACCTCTTCGGGGTCCTCGTGACTCTGGATGACGAAGACGCCGCCCTCCTCCATCCCGGCCAGCGGGTCGGAGTGGCGGAACACGTTGCCGTCGGGCGACAGCACCACGTTCACGTGCTTGAGCTCGGCATTGAGCTTGATGGGCTCGTGGGCGAGCACGGCATAGAACGTGGTGGGCTGGCCTTTCTTCTCCGAGCCGTACTTGGGGTTGGCCTTCACGTTCATGCCGAAGAGCTCGAACGCCGTCATGGCGATGTTCTTGCCCATCGTGATGGCGCCCCAGCCACCCACGGAGTGGATGCGCAGCGACGTGGAGCCCCCGGGAAGCAGGTTGAACTCACCCGCCGGCTCGAGGGACAGCTCGGGCAGGTGGGGGTAGGCGTCCAGGAGCTGCTCCTGCCAGATCTGCAGCTTGGGAAGCCGCGTCCCCTTCCGGATGAAGTCGATGCCCAGGTAGAACTGCCGCTTGTGCTTCCCGTCGGGAAGCATGTTGTCCACCGCGGCGATGATGTCGCCGGGCTGCAGGTCACGGCTCCCGAAGCCGAAGCCCGCCGAGTAGAAGTCCGGCATGGAGGCCGGATCCACCGTGGCCAGCCTGGGATACGGCAGCGCGGCCGCGTCGGCCTTCTTGCCGTTGCCGTTGGCGTGCAGCGCCTTCCAGTTCTCCATGCCCTGGGTGAGCCCCGCCCGCACCTCGCGCAGGAGCGGCCCATCCACGGCCAGGGGCTGGTCCACGCGCTCGAAGACCGTGACGGCCTTGACGCCGGAGAGGATGCGGCTGATGAGGTCCGCCGGGAAGGGGCGGAACATGGTCACGTTGAGCACCCCGACCTTGAGCCCGCGCTCCTTGCGCAGGTACTCGGCCGCCACCTCGAGGTTGGGCACCACGCTCCCCTGTCCCACCAGGATCCAGTCGGCGTCGTCGGTGAGGTACCCCAGGGCCCGGGCGTATGCCCGGCCCGTGAGGTCGGCGAACTCCTCGAAGGCCTGGTCCGCCAGGTCGGCCACGTGGTCGAAGTAGAACGGACGCTGGGCGGCCACGCCCTGGGCGTAGGAGTCCTGGTTCTGCACCGGCCCGAGCATGGCCGGATAGTCCACGTCGAAGAGCTCGGGGATCCGGCGGCGCTTGTCGCCGAAGGTGAGGCGCTGCGCCGGCGTGGGCGACGTGATGAGGTCGGCCGGGTTGCCCAGGTACTCCTTGACGAGGTCAGGCTCCGCCAGCTTGGCCGTCTCGATGACGTGGCTGGTGAGGAAGCCGTCCTGGGCGTTGAGGCCCGGGTTCAGCGTCAGCTCGGCGATGCGGTGGGCGATGAGGCTGAAGTCGCCCGCCTCCTGTACGTCCTTGGCGAAGAGCTGGAAGAAGCCCGTGTCGTCCACGGCATGATAGTCGTCATGGCCGGCGTGCACGTTGAGCGCGTGCTTGGTCATGGCGCGCGCCGCGACGTTCAGCACGTAGGTCAGGCGCTTGCCCGTGGCCGCGTACAGCGACTCGTGCATGTACGCGATGCCCTGCCCGCTGGAGAAGTTGGTCGCACGCAGGCCCGTCATGCTCATCCCCGCCGTCACGGCGGCGGCGGCATGCTCGCCCTCGGGCTCGAAGAAGAGAAGCCGACGGCCGAAGACATTGGTCTTTCCCGCGGCCATGGCGGCGGCCCACCCCTCGCCCATCTGCGTCGACGGCGTGATGGGATAGGCGCCGGCGGCTTCGCTGGCGTTGGTCTCGCTGTGCACCACCGCGCCTGTACCGTCGGTGGCGGTGAGAATGCCCGGGAACCTGGGGCTCTCGCCGGCCCCATTCTGCTTGCTCATGCTGCCTCACTCCCGGCGGGAACGAAGAGCTCGGGGAACTGTTGGCCTTCCATCCAGACGATGGCCCCGGTGGGGCATCGCTCTATGGCTTTGGGGTTCTCCAGCTCGATCTGGTCGTAGTCGATGGTGGCCAGGCCCTCCACCATGGTGATGAGGCCCGGCTCGGCGTCGGCGACGCAGCGCCCGCAGGCGTTGCACGCCACGGAGCACACGGCTTCGGCCGCGTCTCCGGAAAGGAGGTTCTTGCACTGCACCACCAGATGGTGGTTGAGAGGCATGATCTCGAAGAGCCCCAGGGGGCACGCGTCGACGCAGTCCCCACATGCGGTGCACTTCTCGGGATCCACGACAGGGAGCCCGTTGGGGGCCATGACGATGGCGTCGAAGTCACAGGAAACGGCGCAGTCGGCATAGCCCAGGCAGCCCCAGGGGCACGCCTTGCCCCCGCCGGTGACGGCGGCGGCCGCGGCACAGCTCTCCACGCCGTGGTAGCGCCCCTTGTAGGGAGCGACGTCGCGCCCGCCGGCACAGAGCAGCCGGGCGACGCGCTTGTCCGCCTCACCGGCATCCACGCCCAGGTACGTCGCAACTTCGTCCCGATCCTCGTCGCTCATGACCGTGCACTGGGCCGGGATCTGCTTGCCCGTGATCACGGCCTCGGCGAAAGCACGGCAGCCCGCCTCACCGCACGCGCCGCAGTCGGCGCCGGGAAGGAGGTCGCGCACGCCGTCGATGCGGGGGTCCTCCCAGACCTTGAACTTGGCGTTGGCCAGGGAGATGAAGGCCCCGAACACCGTGGCCACGCCGCCCAGGATGGCGACGGAGCCTACGATCTCTTCGGGCGCGATCACGTCTTCCTCCTCACGAGAGCTCGGCGTCGACCTGGCTCAGCAGGTACGCCGCCAGCTTGTCGGCGGGGGTGGTCTCTTCCAGCG
>JASFRY010000183.1:0-7751 GCA_050114675.1 Gemmatimonadota bacterium
TTCCGCAGGAACGAGCCCGGCGTGTTCTCCAGGTAGGAGAGGTCGGCGGCGATGTCCCGCCGGTCGGTCCGGTTCTGGTAGCCCAGGTCGTTGACCTCGAAGGCCGGGGACGTGGCGGCCACGGCCAAGCTCCCCCGCCAATGCGTGCCCGCCTGGCGCTCCACGGCGGCGCCGATGGAATAGCCGGTGAGCGACGTGGCGCTGGAGTCCACCGAGAGGTGGGAGGCGTCGGGACGCTGGAAGAAGTGATTCCCCGCGGTCTGAACGGCCATCATGGCGTCGGGCGTGCCTGCCACCCGGCTGTACGCCGCGGAGCCACGCACCACCCAGGCCCGGCTGTCCGACTCCAGGCGGAAGTCCATGCCCCCGGCGTAGGCGGAGGAGCGCAGCGCGGCCTGGAGCGGGTCGGTGGCCAGGTCGCGGTTCACGGCGGTGATCATGCCGCCCACGGAGGTCCGCCCCTGGTCGCTGTCCTTGCGGATCCGGGCCACCAGGTAGTTGCTGAGCGGCTCCACGGCGAAGGACTGCGTGTTGCCGGCACCGTCCATGTAGCGCGCGTTCTCCCGGTCGGTGAGGGCTTCGATGACGCCCAGCGACCACCCCGAGGCCGTCTTGCCGCTGAACTTGGTCGCGCCCAGGATCGTGGTGACGTCGGGCGCGTCGAAAGCTGCAGCGGCCGGATGGAGCTGTGGAGCTCGGCCGATGCGCCGCGAGTAGAAGAGCTGCCCACCGCTGGTGTTGCGCCCGAAGTCGAAGATCTCGCTCCCCTCCAGGAAGAACGGACGCTTCTCCTCGTAGCGGGTCTCGTAGACCGTGAGGTTCACCACGGCCGGGTCCTGCTCCACCTGACCGAAGTCCGGGTTGAAGCTGGCGTTGAGGGTCAGGTCGGAGGTGACCCGGTAGAGGAGGTCCACGCCCCCGGACTCGGAGTGCTCCGAGTTGGATCGGAAGGGGTTGCCCCGGGGATCCACGTGGGAGGAGCGGGCCACGGCATAGGGGAGCACCTCCAGGCGATTGCCCGGCTCCACGTTCTCCAGCCCCACGAGGTTCGCGTAGGTGGGGATGCCCCCGGGCTCGCTCTTGGGCGTGAACGAGAGCACCGCGTATTCGTGGCGCCGGCCGATGACGCGCTCGAGCTGGATGCCCCACACCTGCTCCGGGGCGTTTCGGAAGCGAAGCTGGCTGAACGGGATCCGGTACTCGGCGGTCCATCCCCCGTCGTCCACGGTCGCCTTGGCCTCCCACACCGCATCCCACGAGTTGTCGTCCTGCTCCTGCCCTCCCGAGCCCATGGACTTGAGAGCGTCACGCTGCACCCCGGCGGGATTCAGGTCGAAGGAGAAGGCCGTGCGGTGGTCGTGATACGAGTCGATGACCACGCCGAGCCAGTCCGAGTCCTGCAGATCCATGTCCCGCCGGCCGAGCCGCATGGTGGGCGGAAGGCTGTCCTCCAGGCGCACACCGATGTAGATGGCCTCGTCGTCGTAGAGGATGCGCGCGATGGTGGGCTGGCTCACGGGCTGCCCTTCGTCGGGATCCACCTGGGTGAAGTCCGTGGCGGGCGTCGCCTGGGCCCACGCGGCCTCGTCCAGCCGGCCATCGATGTCGATGGGGGTGGTCGCTCGGGTGGCCTCCACCACGGGGCGCGCCGCGTCCACCTCGGGAGGAGCGGACTGGGCTGCCAGGCCGAGGGGCGGCGCCGCGAAGACCGCGACGCACAGGGCAGTCGTGGAGAAGAGAGGTCGGGCACGCATGTCAGGTCGTCCTTGATCCACCCGTCGCATTCGTCGTCATCCCTCCGGGACGCCTCGCCGCTCCCCGGTCACGACGTCGAGCGAGGCCGCTTGCCGGGGAGAAGCCGTATGAACTCGCCAATATGGGTCCTGCGCGCCGCCGGCGGAACCAGCAGCTGAGGCACGGACGTTACCGGGCCCCGGCCGTCTCGACCCTCGCGCGGGCCCGCGAGGGACGTAAGTTGGCCGCATGATCACGGCCCTGGTTTTCGCTGCGCTGCAGCAGGTACCTCCTCCCGAGCCCCATCGCCGGGTCCCCGATCCCGGCGTCGTCGCCACCGCCCAGCAGGTCACGCCCGCGGGGGTCCAGAGCGTCTTCCAGGGCCGGGTGGCGGGCGTGCGCTTCGGCGCCGGAGCCAACGAGCTCTGGGTCGCCGTGCCCGGCTTCGCGTACCGTCTCGACTGGCGCGCCAACAGGGTCCTCTCCCTCGGGGCGTTCGACGGAACCCCGGGCGTCCACGGGCTGGCGGTGGACCGGGTGACACACCGGGTGTTGGTGTCCTCGGTGGGCCGGCTCCCGGCCGCGGTGGCCACCAGCCGGACGCCGGGCGCACCGGTGCCCGTGGACGCCCGGGTGACGGCGCAGCTCGCCGTGTACGACGGCTCCCGCACCGGAGAGGAGCCTCTCTCGCCCCGGGCCCACTCGGGTCCCCTGGGGTCCTACATGGCCGGA
The DNA here is from genome assembly GCA_050114675.1 of Gemmatimonadota bacterium. Classification (GTDB taxonomy): domain Bacteria; phylum Gemmatimonadota; class Gemmatimonadetes; order Longimicrobiales; family Gaopeijiaceae; genus SZUA-318. The sequence continues at coordinate 2,467 of JASFRY010000183.1, forward strand.
GGCCCGGCTGTGGCCCTGCGCCCCAACGCCTCGGGCCACCGGATCGGCGTCCTTCCCCTGCCCGCCGACGACAAGGTGGCGGTGTTGGATGCCGACTCGGGAGAGCTCCTCCACCTGGTGGACGCCGGGGTCCTCCCCGTCGCCGCGGTCGTCTCACCCGACGGCTCCGAGGCGTGGTTCACCAATTTCGGCGGGCCCAAGCCGTCCAGCGGCGAGCGTGCGGCCCTGCAGTGCTGCGACCCCATGGCCGAGGCCGTGCGCGTGGACAGCCGCGGCATCGCGCAGGCGGGAACCGTGTCGCGCCTGGATCCCGTGGCCGGCACGGTGACCGCCACCGTCGACGTGGGTCGCCACCCCACGGGCGTGGCGTGGGACACGGCGCGGGGCCGGCTGTACGTGGCCGACGGCAACTCGGATGCCGTGACGGTGGTGGACACCCGCAGCGCGCGCAGGGTGATCACCAACCCGATCCGGCCCTTCAACGAGCGTGAGGCCGGGCTCGCACCCACGGCCGTGGCCCTCTCACCCGACGGCCTGACGCTCTACGTGGCCCTGGGCGGCGCCAACGCCGTGGCCGTCTACGACGCCGCGCCCAGGGAGGGCGACGCCCTCCTCTTCCGCGGCGCCATCCCCACCGCCTGGTATCCCTCGTCGCTGGACGTGAGTCCCGACGGCACCACGCTGGCCGTGGGATCGCTGCTGGGCGTGGGCTCGGGAGAGGGCCGGACCTCGGGCTCCCCGGGAAAGCGAGGCCGCTACGTCCACGCCGTCCGCGGCGCGGTGAACGTGGTTCCGGTGCCCACCGACGCCGAGCTGGCCGCCTACAGCACCTCGGTGGCGGAGAACAACGGCGTCACCATCGCCGGCCGCGGCGTGGCGGCCTCCCGGACGCCCCGTCCCCATGTGCCGGCCCGGGCGGTTCCGGAGCGGCCCGGAGAGCCCTCCCTCATCGAGCACGTGGTCTTCGTCATCCGGGAGAACCGCACCTACGACCAGGTCCTGGGCGACATGGGGCGGGGCGCCGGCGACACCTCGCTGGTCATCTACGGGCGCGACGTCACGCCCAACACCCACGCCCTCGCCGACCGGTACGTGCTGCTGGACCACTTCTTCGCGTCGGGAGGCAACTCGGCCGACGGTCACCAGTGGCTCACCCAGGCCAACGAGACCGACTACCCCATGTGGCCCCTGTACCAGGGACGCGGCTACCCGTACAACGGCGTGGATCCGCTGACCTACTCCCAGGGCGGCTTCCTGTGGGAGGCCGCGGCATCCCGGGGCCGCACGGTATCGGTGTTCGGGGAGTACGCCGAGGAGCCGGAGACCAACGAGGCGTCGAACCGCCGTCGGCTCCTGGCCGAGTACCTGTCGAGGGGCGACGATCCGGCCTACTTCCGCCGGCTCCTGGCGGAGCGCTATCACACCGGGTCCGACATCCCCTCGTTGGACCCCATCCTTGTGCGCGAGTACCCGGGTTGGACCATGGAGACCCCCGACGTGGTGCAGGCCCAGGTGGTCCTGGACCACGTCCGGGCGTGGGAGGAGGCAGGTGCCATGCCCAACCTGGTCATGATCATCCTCCCCAGCGACCACACCAGCGGAACGTCGCCCGGGTGGAGCACGCCCAGAGCGTCCGTGGCCGACAACGACCTGGCGCTGGGCAAGGTGGTGGAGGGCCTGACCCACTCGTCGTTCTGGAGATCCATGGCCATCCTGGTCGTGGAGGACGACGCCCAGAACGGCGTGGATCACATCGACGGGCACCGCACCGTGGCCCTGGCCATCTCGCCCTACGCCCGCCGGGGCGTGGTGGACAGCACGTTCTACGCGCAGCCCAGCATGGTGAAGACCATCGAGCTCATGCTGGGCCTCCCCGCCCTGAGCATGTTCGACCTGGTGGCCACCGACATGCGTTCCAGCTTCATCGGCGAGGGGGACCAGCCCGACTTCGAGCCGTACACGGCCCTCGTGCCCGACCAGCCCCTGGACGAGGTGAACCCCTCGGCCGACGAGCTGGACGGCGAAGCGCGCGAGGCTGCCCTGGCATCCGCACGCATGCGTCTCGACGTGCCCGACGCAGCACCCAGCGACCTCCTGAACCGCATCCTGTGGCATGACGTCCGGGGATGGGAAACGCCGTTCCCCGGCGTGCGCCGGTCGCTCTTCTTCCCGCTGTCCGTGGACCTGGCCGACGACGAGCGGGAAGAGGTGGAGCCGGGCGAGCCCGGGGAAGTGCGGGAGGAGGTCCCCTACCGGTGGTAGCCCAACGCGTCCTCGCCTGGGCGGGCCCGGCTCCCGACCAGGACCCGCCTTGGGCCAGCAGCCGTCATCCTCCCCGCTCCCATACCTGGTCGTTCCGGTCCAGGTCGGGGAATAGCGCGTCGGGGTCGATCTCAACCCGTACGATGTCGGGCTCCGCAGGCACCGTCACCAGGTGGCGCCGAGCGCCGGTGAGCCACACGTCCACCGGCACCTCCACGTTCTGCACCGACCCGTCGGCGCGCGTCACCGCCAGGAGCACCGGCATGGGCGCCAGGCCGCGGTCCTCGACGGTGATGGCCACCGAGTCCCCCCGGGTCTCCACGCCGGCGATGGCCTGGTTCAGCGACCATCCCCGATAGAACCAGGTCGTCCAGAACCATGACAGGTCCCGGCCCGAGACGTCCTCCACGGTGTTGAAGAAGTCCTCGGGATAGGGGTGGCGCCCGATCCACCGCCGACCGTATTCGCGGTACGCCCGGTGGAACGTCTCCTCGCCCAGGATCGCCCGCAGGGAGGCCAGCACCTGCGCCGTCTTGTTGTAGTAGGTGCTGAAGTACAGAGACGAGGGAGCCAGGTCGCCCGACTGCATGAGCGCCATGTCCCGGCCCTGGCGCGCCTGGGCCAGGTACACCCGCCGCTGCCCCGGCTCCGAGTCGTTGGGGCGTCCTCCTGTACGGGGCTCGCCGTAGAGCACGCGCATGGCCTGGGCCACGTCGAACTGGGTGAAGCCCTCGTCCATCCACGGGTAGCGGGTCTCGTTGGAGCCCACCTGCATGGGAAACCACATGTGGCCCGTCTCGTGCATGAGGTCGCCGGCCAGCGAGAGCGTGTCGGCCCACGGCTGCATGAGGGTCATCATGGGGTATTCCATGCCCCCGCCGGTGAGAACCCCCTCCATGGAGGTCATCTGGGGCCAGGGGTAGCGCCACAGGTACGCCGACATCTGCTCGATGGCGTCGCGGGTGTAGCGGGCGCCCCCCACGGCCCACGCCGCCGCGGCCTCGCTCCGCCGGTAGAAGCTGTGGATGGCCACCGTGTCCTGGTTCATGCCGCTCCCCACCAGGGCGCGGGTGGCGTCCCACACGTACCGGTCGCTGGTGCCCCACGAGAAATCGCGTACGTCGTCGGCCACGAAATGCCAGGTGGCCGTGGTGGCTCCCGGGGCGAAGGCACGGGCGGCGGTAGGTCCCGGTTCCTCGACGCGCACGACCCGCCCCGTGCGCCGCGCCGCGGCCAGGCTGTCCATCGCCGCCCCGGAGAGGACCTCGCCGGCGTTCCTGAGCGTTCCCGTGGCTCCCACCACCCAGCCGTGGGGCACGGTGAGGCGCACGTCGTAGTCGGCGGGCTCCATGTAGAACTCCGCCTGGAGGAGGTAGGGATCGGCGACCCATCCGTTGACGTCGTCATACACGGCCACCTGGGGATACCAGTAGCCCATGAACCAGACGTGCCCCTCGTGTCCCTCGCGGCCGTCCGCCGGCGCCGGAGGAGGAGGATACGACCAGTCCATGGCCAGCGTCGCGCTGTCCCCCGGCGGCAGGGCCCGTGTCAGGGCGATCCACATCACCGTGCCCTGCACGGCGTAGCGGCCCGGGGAGGGCTCGCCGGGGGGCGCCGAGGTGATGGGCTGTCCCTCCGCTGCCGGAGGCTCGGCTTCCAGGTCCCGGCCATCCACCGAGACCCGCCCCAGGGTCAGCCCTCCGGTGACCGGAGCGGCGGTGCGCCGCGGGCTCCCGGGCGCGAAAGCGTTCTGGCGAAGATGGACGGCCAGGCGCCGGAGGGTGTCCGCCGACGCGTTCCGGTAGACCACCTGCTCGCTGGCGTCCACCCGGCCCGCCTCGGGGTCCAGGCGGGCGTCGATGGAGTAGCGCGGGTGCTGGACCCACCCCTGCGGTCCCGGTCGGCCGGTGCGGGTGCGCGAGCCCCGGGCTACCGCCTCGGTGAACGCCGCGCTCTCGTACACCGGACCCGGAATCGGGCGTCCGGCGTGGCCCCCTGTGGCCACCGGATCCATGGCCGGGTCGGGCAGCGTCTGAGCCGCGAGCGGTACGGCTGCTGCTGCGAACGACAGGAAGCCGGAGGCGGTGAGGAGGATGGCAGGGCCAGGGCGGCGCCTGGCGGAGCAGGCCGGAAGAGCGCGGAGATGTGCCATGGTGTCGTGGTGCGCATGCGTCGGAGATACGGGCCCGCCGGCGAGGAGGCGCGAGCCCCAACGCTGGCGTGAGACGCCGCTTCGGCGCAAGCGCCGGGCCCGTCACGGCGGCGCGAGGGGTTTCCCAGGGGGGCGATGCCGCAAGTGGCGCTCACCCGTGATCTCCTCCGCCCGCCCGAGGGGCCCGTCCGGCGGCGTCACCGCCGGGACGGGACCCCTCGAGAGCGGGGGGCGCTACGGCTTCAGCGGATGCCCGCCGTCGTGCTGGGCTCGGGCTCCTTCCACATCATGGCGGGCAGCTCCCGCTGGCGCGGCCAGATCTCGTTGAGGGTGTCCCCCTCGTACAGACGGCCGTTCTTCATGACGTAGCGGATGGTGTTGGTGTTGTGGATGTCGTCCAACGGGTTGGCGTCCAGGACGATGAGGTCGGCCAGCTTGCCCGACTCCAGCGAGCCCAGGTCCTTCTCCATCCCGATGGCCCAAGCGCCGGACATGGTAGCGCTCTTGAGCACCTCCATGGGCGTCATGCCTCCCGTGGCCATCATCCACATCTCCCAGTGCATGCCCAGGCCCTGGAGCTGGCCGTGGCTGCCGATGCCCACGCGCCCGCCGGCGTCCACCACCTGCTTGGCGAACCGGGCGTGGAGCGGGAAGACGTACTCGTCGTCCATGAACCACCCGCCGGGTCCGGGAGACCCGCCGCTGTTGGTTCCGCGGCGCCGCGTCTTGCCGTCGATCTCCTGGTGGGGGGTGAAGCGACGCAGCTTGGCGTCGTCATGGACGTCGGTGTTGGTGTAGAAGTAGTTCTCACCGAAGGGCCCGCCGTACGACACGATGAGGGTGGGGGAGTTCACCGTCTGGGATCGGGCCA
>JASFRY010000184.1:0-7740 GCA_050114675.1 Gemmatimonadota bacterium
TCCCGGAGCTGCTCCACCGTGGCGTGGCGCCTGCGGCTGAAGAGATCGCGCACCACCGACGGCATGCTCACGTGTGCCCCTTCCGGTCCCCGAGGCCGAACACGACGCCCGTGAGGAGCCCCGCGGCCCCGGCGGCAAGGACGGCCAGGACGCCGTACAGGAGTCCGTGGTTGCGCGCCAGGTTCATGATGAAGGCCGCGATCCCGACCTGAGCCACCTGGAGCCTTCCCTCCCCCAGGAGCGTTCCCTCCGCCTCCGCCTCCCCCTCGCCGAAGGCGTACGCCAGCACCCGATAGTCGCCCGGGGGTGCCTTGGTGGGCAGGAAGAACTCGGCCGTCGCCCGGACCGTCCCCTCACCCGAGGGCTCCGTCGTCACGCCGCTTTCCTGGATGTCCCACAGCCCGTCCCGCTCCTTGAGGGCAACCAGCTCGCCGAAGAGCCCGGGGAGGGCCGCGGTGTCCCTGGCTTGCCTTCGCAGCGCCTCCCACCCGATTCCCAGCCGGCTCAAGACGTCCGGCTCCGCCAGGTCCATGAGGGGACCCGTCGTGCGCAGGAGGTAGAGCTCGGGGAGCGCGGGAAAGGTGACGTCGCCCACATTCATCCAGATGAGCCCCAGGAACTTGCCCTTCCGCTTCAGCTCGAGGCTCCGGACGTTCCCGGCCACGGAGATGGCCACCCGGGCACCCGCGGGCGCCGAGGTGGTCACCCGGACCGTCCGGCCCGTGTACAGCATGGTCACCTCGACACGGGCGGGCTCCACCGTGAGCTGCCCGTCCCCGAGCTGCGGCGCGGGCGTTGACACGGCCGCCGCCGTCGCGGCCAAGAGACCCATGAGGAAGAGCATGCGCGCGCGCATCAGCGGCTCCCGGCGTAGCTCAAGAGGGAATCGGGCGTGAGCAGGACGCCCAGGAGCATCTTCACCGTGACCGCCAGCACGATGAGCGCCATGAGCACCTTGAGCTGATCCGCCTTGAGGCGCTTGCTCAGGTGGGCGCCGAGCTGGGCGCCCACCACCGACCCGAGCATGAGGAAGACAGCGAGGACCAGGTCCACCGTGTGGTTCAAAATGGCCTGAAGCGCCGTGATGTTGACGCAGATGAACAGCTCCTGGAAGAGGTTCGTGCCGACCACGACGTGCATCGGCATGCGCAGCAGGTAGACCATGACCGGGACCATGATGAAGCCCCCTCCCACCCCCATGACCGCCGCGATCATCCCCACCGTCCCGCCGAGCAGCACGGGGACCACGGCCGACACCTGCACCCGGGAGCGCGAGAAGTGGACCTGCCAAGGGAGGTGCCGCGCCACCCGCCCATAGAGGGAGGGCCGCGGTTCCTTACCTCCAGCCTTCCGCTGCACACGCAGGCTCCGTATGCTCTCCACGAACATGTAGCTCCCGATGCCGCCCAGCAGGATCACGTACGTCGCCGTGATGACGAAGTCGGCGTGCCCCAGGGCACGGAGCAGCCTGATGAGGAATACGCCCACCGCCCCCCCGACGAGCCCACCCATGAGGAGGAACGTCCCCATCCTGAAGTCCACGGCCCCGGCCTGGGCGTGGGCGTACATCCCCGACGATGCGGCGGCCACGATCTGGTTCGAGTCCGAGGCCGCGGCGATGGTGGGGGGAATGCCGATCATGATGAGGAGCGGTGTCATGAGGAATCCACCGCCCACTCCGAACAGACCCGAAAGGAAGCCCACGCCGCCCCCCAGCCCGAGAAGCAGCACCAGGCTCACCGAGGTCTCGGCAACCGGCAGATAGATGGAGAGATCCATGACGGGTCCGTTCGGCTCAGTCCATGGGGCGAAGGCACATGCGCATCAATGCCCTCCCCCGTAGCTCAGCAGGAACTCGGGCGTGACGAGCAGCCCCAGAAGCATCTTGGCCGTCACCACGAGCACGATGAGGGCCATGAGGATCTTCAGCTGGTCCGCCTTCAGGCGCTTGCTCACCTGCGCGCCGACCTGGGCACCCACCACCGAGCCCAGGAGGAGAAACAGCGCCAGAACGAAGTCCACGGTCCGATTGAGGCTGGCCTGCAGCACCGTGACGTTGACGCACGTGAAGAGGATCTGGAACAGGCTGGTCCCCACCACGACGTGCATGGGCATGCGCAGCAGGTAGACCATCACCGGGACCATGATGAAGCCTCCACCCACGCCCATGACGGCGGCCAGGGCCCCGACCAGGACCCCGAGCGCCAGGGGCACCAGGACGGACAGCTCGACCCGGGACCGCCGGAAGTAGACCTTCCACGGCAGGCGTCCCACCAGGCGCGCGTAGAGAGAGGGACGCGCCTCCTCCTCCTCGATCCTCGGGTGACCAGCCACCCGCATGCTGCTCAGGCTCTCGAAGAACATATAGGCGCCGATGCCGCCGAGCATGACCACGTACGTCACCGTAATGACGAAGTCGGCGTTTCCCAGGGCGCGCAACAGCTTGATGAGGTAGACGCCCACCGACCCGCCGGCGATGCCGCCCACGAGGAGGAGCGTCCCCATCCTGAAATCCACGGAGCCGGCCCGCGCGTGGGCGTAGGTCCCCGAGGACGAGGCGGCCACGATCTGGTTGGAATCCGACGCCGCCGCGACGGTAGGAGGGATGCCGATCATGATGAGAAGGGGCGTCATGAGAAAACCGCCGCCCACCCCGAACAGACCCGACAGGAAGCCCACGACCCCGCCCAGGGCGAGGAGCAAGAGCATGCTCACCGAGCTTCCGGCGACCGGCAGATAGATGGATAGGCCCATTCCGGATCCGTGGGGCGTCAGCGCCCCCTCATGATGCCTCCACCGCAGTGGGCAGGTGGACGGAGAACAGGGTTCCCGCACCCGGCTCGCTCTGCACGCCGATGCGGCCCCCGTGCTTCTCTACGATGCTGTGCGTCACCGAGAGCCCCAGACCGGTCCCGGCTCCGGGCTCCTTGGTGGTGAAGAAGGGGTCGAAGATCTGGGGCAGGTGCTCGGGCGCGATTCCGATCCCCGTGTCCCCGACCTCCACGCGGACGAAACCGTCCTTCTCTTCCCGGGCGACGACCGTGAGCCGGCCGCCGTCGGGCATCCCCTGGATAGCGTTCAGGAAGAGGTTGATGAAGACCTGCTGGAGGTCGTGGGGACTGCCCCGGACCCGCGGAAGCTCGCCACCCACGTCGATCGCCCACTCGACTCCGGCCAGCGTGGCCTCGTTGTTCACCAGGCGCACCGCCGACCCCACCACGTCCGCGATCTCCAGGGCGGTGAACGCCGAGCGGTCCTTGCGCGTGAAATCCAGGAGGTTCTTCACGGTGCTGCTCGCCCGCTCGACCTGGGTGTAGATCTGGTCCAGCATGCGCCGCTTGTCCGCCGCGGAATAGGCGTCGAAGTCGTCGGTGAGCGCCTCCACCGTGAGCCCGATGTTGTTCAGGGGGTTGTTGAGCTCGTGGGCGATGCCCGAAGTGAGGGTGCCGACCGCGGCCATCTTCCCCGACTGCACCAGCTGGTCCTGGCGTGTGAGGAGCTCGTCCAGCATCCGGTTGAACGCCAGCGCGAGCCGGGAGAACTCGTCCCGGTAGCGGCGGGCCGGGCCAATGGGCTCGTAGTTCCCGTCGGCGATGCGGCTCACGTAGTCCATGAACCGTTCCAGGGGGCGGATCACGGCGCGGATCACGAAGCCGCCGAAGAGGACCATGATGAGGAGCATGAAGCCCAGGAAGCCGACGGCGGCCACCATGGACGTGTGGAGCATCGACGCCACGGCCGCACGCTCCCGATCGATCATCTCCTGGGCTTCCGAGACGAGCTGGGCCCCCTCGGTGCGCAGGTTGATCTCGATCTCACGCGCCTCGGGGCCGTCGGGCGGCACGTCTCCGCGGGCCAGGCGCTCCAGGAGGGTCACGTAGCGGTCGAGTCCGCCCCGCATGGACTGATAGGTGGGCGTGCCCGCCACCGCGCGCATGGGGTCCGCGCTGCGCTCCAGATGGCTCCTGGCGAGGTTCGCGCTGGCCAGAGCCTCCGGGAGGCCGCTCCGGTACAGGAAGTAGTTCTTCTCGTTGCGCCGGGCCTCTTCGATCTCGAGCGCGTACGTCTCGGCGTTCTCCAGGAATACGATCTTGTCTTCGAAGGCCGAAAGGAAGGTCACGGCCGCGACCGTGCCTCCGGAGCACAGGACGAAGAGAAGGACGAATACCACGACGATGCGGGAGCGGATGCTCCATTCGGGCCTCGCGAGCAGCTCCTCCTGGGCGGCGCGTGCACGCTGGTCGGCGAGGCCCGCCGCTCGAGCCCGGTCCGGTCCTCTAGGCTCCGCGGCCCGCGGGGACGGGCGCGGCGTGATCTCACCGACGGGCGTGGCTCCCGAAATCATGGGATGTCGGGGCTACCGTCCCATCCCGCCGGAGGCGACCTGGCCGTGCAGGTGGGCCGACGGATCCCGGGCGCGTGGCATCAGTGCATCTCCCATTTGATGAACGGCTCCTTCACGTCCACCATGGCGTTCACGATGAGCTCCACGAGGCCGCCATACGTGATGCCGCTCCTCTCCAGGGCATCCCAGTACTGGAGCATGTCCCGGATCTGACCCTTGCAGTTTGAGCAGGGCGCGCACACGTACTTCTTCACCTCGGGTCCGGGCTGGTCGGCGAAGGCCTCCAGGATCTGCTTGAACTTCATGCGACCCGCTACGCTCACGCGCCAGTCGGTGAAGTTGTTGGGCGACATGACGGCGAACCCACTCCCGCCCCCGCAGCAGTAGTTGTCCACGCCGTGGGGCGTCATCTCCCGGAACTGGGGGCAGAGGTAGCGCAGGATGCGCCGCTGGGGTTCCACGATCCCAAGGTTGCGCACGATGTTGCACGGATCGTGGAGGGTCACGGGGAAGTCGTTCTTCGAGGGGTCGAACTCGATCTTCCCGCTGAAGACGATCTCCTCCAGGAGTGGCAGACAGCTCTCCCGCTGGACGTCGCGCACCTCCCCCGTGAGAATCCGGTCCGCCACGGTCATGAGGGCCTTGTGCTGGTGGCCGCACTCTCCCATGACGACCTTCTTCACACCCAGCTTCTTCGCCACGCTCATGTGCTTCAGGGCGATGCGGGCGAGCTGCACGTCGTCGTAGAAGAGCCCGTAGTTCACGCCGTCGTAGTCGATCCCCTCCGAAGAGAGCGTCCAGTCGATGCCTGCGGCGTTGAGGACGATGGCGAAGGCCCCGGGGTTCTCGGGCCAGGACAGGATCTCGCCGGCGTTGTGGATGAGGAGGACATCGGCCCCCTCCTTGTCCCACGGCGAATGGATCTCGATCCCCGTCTCCTCGCTGAAGTCCTCATCGATGAACTCGACGTTGTCCTTCACCACCACGTCGTTCATTCCGGTGGAGGAGCCCACTTCGAGCTGCAGCACCGTCCCCTGCTCGTGGAGCTCCCGGGGCGCCCACCCCAGCTCCTGGCTGAAGAGCTTCCTCATCTCGTGGGCGATGAGACCATTGTCCACACCGATGGGACATACCTGGGCGCACCGGCGACACAGGTTGCAACGGTAGGCCAGCTCGTAGAGGCGGGTGATGGTGGCCCAGTTCAGGTCCACGTCGGCCCCGGTGAGGGGCGCCGTGAGCCGGCCTCCGGGCTTGATGTACTTCTTCACCAGCCGACGCCACACCTCGGACCGGTAGGTGGGGCGGTAGATCTCCTTCTCTCCACTGGCTTTGAAGATGTGGCAGGCATCGCTGCAGGTCTGGCACCCCACGCAGTACTCGAGCGCCAGGGTCAGGGGCTGGAGGAAGGTCCAGTTGTTCTCCCGGGTCAGGAGCTTGCGCATGCCCTCCACGAACTGGTCGACGTAGCGACGCTCCTCCTCCTCGCTCTCGGGCCGGGGAAGGCTCAGCGCCACGACCCCGTCCAGGTTGCACACCATGGATTCCAGGGCAGCGGGCTTGATCTCCTTCCACACCGGCTGGTCGTCGAGCTGATCGTAGGGGGGAGGAAGGGGGATGAGCTCCTCGGGATCCACCGGCGACAGGACGTCGTCGGGGCGCTTCCCGATGTCTTTGACGCGGGTCGTGTCCCTCATTTTTCCACCTCCTGACTCGCAACCGCTTCCGTCGCCACGTCCACCCAGTTCTTTCTCCCGTCGGCGCCCACGTGGGGCCCTGCCCAACTCACCGGCTGCTGCAGAAGCTCCTTCACCTCCCGCTCCATGGCCCCACCCACTTCAAGGGGATGGTCGTCCCAACGCACCTGGTGGTAGGTGAAGTACTTGGCCACGAAGTGCATCATCTGGCTGAAGGGAAGGTAGGCCAGGAACACCAGGCCCACCCCCAGGTGGATCGCCAGGGGGGCGGGAACCGCCACATCCGCGTTCACAGTGAGGAGGCCCCGCACCCACGCCGCGCCGTGGGAGCCGAAGCCGCTCACGGTCAACGTGGCCCAGAGCCCCGTCCCGAAGACGGCCAGGAGGAGGACCAGGTTGAAGAGGGCCACCGGCGTAGTCATGCGCCGCATCCCTCGATTCAGGATCCGGCTTCCCAGGAGTCCCACCGCGCCCACGACGCCGAGGCCGTATCCAATGCCCGCCACCCACGGCACGATGGACCGGATCACACCCCACCCCGGCCCCGGGACGCCCACGGCGCCCATGAAGCCCCCCAGCACCACCGCACCGGCGGCCGCCGCCAGCACGTAGAGGCCCACGTGGAAGGGGAACGAGAACCACCACAGCCGTCGGTTGTGCTCCCACAGAGCCTTGAGAAAGAGGATCTCCTTGAGCATGTAGACGAGCTCCGACGTCGCCGACTCCTCCCTGGGATGCTTCCACCACTCGTACTGCTCCAGGTAGGAGCCCCCATATCGGCCCCGGGTCCGCTCCTTGGGCACGGGAGCCAGCTCCCAGCGGAGATGGATGGGCAGCCGGGCGATCCGGATGGACCGGACGACGGCGGCGACGAGGAAAAGGGCAAGAAGGCCGTAGGATACGGCCAGTGCGACCGAGCCGGACATGAATGCCGTCCTCGTGGATTCGGCGCCCCGGCAGCTCGGCGGGCGGGCACCTGGTGGTGGCCGGACTCCGGGGCCCCATGGGCCGAGCGCTAAATCGTGTAAACTATCACGATTAACCTAGCGGAGACCCCCCGCGCCGCTCAAGAGGGCACGCCCGACGTCCCCACCTTCGCACGAAAGGGTTATGTTCCGAGAGGCGGGAACACCCCTTCACCAGAGGGCTCCCACCATGGCACGTCTGAAGCGAGTCGTTCTCGATCGCCTGGTCCGGTACTACCGGTACCTGGCTGAGTTCGTGGCACCCAACTCGGCCAACACCATCACCAGCGCCCGGATCGGGACCGCCCTGGACGTCGATCCGAGCCAGGTCCGCAAGGACTTTTCCGCGGTGGGCCTGGTCGGCGTGAGCCATGTCGGATACGACGTGTGCGAGGCGTGCAGGGCCATTCGAACCGCCCTGGGCTTCGACCGCCCCTACTCCGCCGTCCTCCTGGGCGCGGGGAAGCTCGGAAGCGCCATTCTGGAGTACCACGAGTTCGAGCGCTACGGCCTGCACATCGCCGCCGCGTACGATGTGGACCCCTTCAAGGTGGGCCGCCGGATCAGCGGCCATACCATCCAGCCCATCGACGACCTCCCTCTGTTCGTCAAAAAGAACCGCGTCAGACTAGCCATCCTCGCCACGCCCGTGGAGGTGGCGCAGCCGCTCACCGATCTCCTGGTCGCCTCCGGGGTCACCGCCATCTGGAACTTCACGCCGACCCGTCTATCGGTG
>JASFRY010000185.1:0-7736 GCA_050114675.1 Gemmatimonadota bacterium
CGGCGGGCACGCTCGATCCACTCCTCTCCCCGCCGGTCGTGTCGGGCGGGCGCGGGGGACCGGCCGCCGCACTGGGCGGCCTTGCGCGGTGGGGCGCCGCGGGGCACGCCGGTCCGGTGGCCCTGACCGCCGGGCTCCTCGGTGTGGGCGCCGGCGTCCTCCTGGTGGCGGTGGAGGCCCTCTCCACGCCCCGGCCCCCCGAGGAGGTCCACTGGTCGGATCCGGCGGCGCCCGACGTCCTGGCGGGGACCTTCCGGCCCGCTGCCGGCCTCCTGGCCCTGGGCACGCTGGTCGGGGCGGCCATGGCGGGCCCCGTCGGCACGCTGGACCGGCCGTGGCTGCCCACGGCGCTCCTCCTGGGCACCCTGGGCGCCGCGGCAGGGGTCCGCTGGGCTCGGCGAGCGAGAGGCGCGGGAGCCTGGCTGCCGCTGTTGCTCCTGGGGGCGTGGGGCGGGCTCGCCGCCTGGAGCTCGGCCCGGGGCCTGGCCCGGTTCCGCCAGGAGGGGCGCGGCGTGACGGCCGCGGTGTGGGTGGATTCCCCCCTCATACGCTGGGTGGACAACCGGAGCAGCGGGTATCGGTGGATCTACGCCACCGACCCGTTCCTGGTGTACCTGCAGACGGGCCGGGGGGCCCGGGCGATGCCCGAGGCGGGGACCCCGCTGGAGGCCTTCGTCCGGGTATGGCGCGCCAACCCCGGCCCCCTGGTGATCACGGGCCCCACCCCGGCGGCGTGGATCCGCGCGCTGGAGGAGCGTCTCGGGGCGGTGGAGGCGGTGAGCGCCGACGAAGGGCGCATCCTCGTCCCCGCCTCGGGCGTCGGAACGATGCCCGGATCGGACGCCTCGCCCCCCGGAAGCCTCGCCGCGCCTCAGCGGGACGCGCCCGGGGCGCCTGCACCCAGACGCCACGTCACGTAGCCGCCGAGCGCCGCCAGGGCCCGGTCACCCCGGCGGAACGTGGGGATCCCCGCCTCCAGGAGCCGACCGGCGAAAGCATCGTACCGCGGCCCGCCGTCCACCACCGCAACCCAGGCCTTCCGGGTCTCCCGCCACAGCGTCGCCAGCCCCACCGCCACGCCGTCCACGTCGTCGAGCCCCTCGGCCTCCAGGGTGTGAAGGGCCGGGGTGAGGGGAACGCAGCCCACGGCACCCACGTCCACCCCCGGGTCGCCCAGGACCGCCCGGGCGGCCGCCACGAAGACCGCGTCGGACATGATGGGGGTCACGTCCATGGGGTTCCGGGGCGCCACGATGCCGTCGAGCCTGTGGCGGGCGATCTCCCGGGCCAATGCCGCCGTCGTGCCCGGGGCGAGGGAGGGCAGGCGCAGCGCGCCGGCGGCGTCGGCCAGAGCCACGCACTCGAAGCCGGCGTTGGAGAGGGCGCCAAGTCCCGCTCCGCCCACCGACCGGTCCGCCAGGAGGGTCGCCGTCATGACCCAATCGTCGAAGGCATCCAACCGGTCGGCCAGAAGCACCCCGGCCTCCCGGGCCAGCGCCCGGGTCACCGCGTAGTCTCCGGCCACCGAGGCCGTATGGGACACGGCGGCCACCGCGCCCCGGCGGGTCCGGCCGGCGCGGTAGAGGATCACCGCGCGTCCCTGCGCGCGGAGCCGCCGTGCCGCGCGAAGGAAGCGCGCGCCGTCCCCGGGCCGGAAGCCCTCCACGTAGCAGGCAAAGACCCGCACGGCCTCGTCGTCCACCAGGTGCTCCAGGTACTCACCCACGGTGACGTCGAGCTGATTCCCGGCCGTCACGACGTAGCGCGGACTCAGCCAGGGAAGGGCGCTGGCCCGGGCGATGGCGAAGGCCCCGCTCTGGCTCACGAGGGCCACCGGATGCTCCCGGTGCTCGGGAAAGCCCAGCTTTTCCCGGGGGATGAAGAGGGTGTCCGAACGCGCCGGGCGAGAGCGGATCCCCAGGCAGTTGGGACCGTTCACGGCCGGCGCGGCGTCGCCTGCCTCATCCAGGAGCCGGCGGATGCGGGCGCTTCCCTCCGCGTCGGACGTCCCCTCGCCCAGGCCGCCGGGGATGAGGATCACGCTCCGGGCGCATCCCTTCCGGACCACGTCGTCCATGAGCGCCGGCACGTCGGCGGCGGCCACGCTCACCACCAGGAGATCCACGGGATCCAGCGCCGTCACCCCGGGGACGCACCGGCATCCGTCCAGCTCGTCGAGTCCGGGCTTGACGACCTGCACCCGGGAGGGGGGAAACCCCGCCGCCAGGACGTTGCGCAGGATGGCCCGGCCCGGGTTCTCCCCGGTGGCCGAAGCTCCCACCACGGCCAGGGACCCGGGCCGCAGAAGGGCATCCAGCGCCGCGGTGCGGGCCCGGGAGGCCGGTGGGACCGCCGAGCCTCGGACCTCATCGTCGCCGGCGACCCGCGCCAGGGCGTCCAGCGCCACGGGCACGCCGTCCAGGAACGTCACGGGGTTGGCCTCCAGCTCCACGACGCCCCCGGGCGACAGCACCCGCGCGGCCAGGTCCAGGAACCCCTCGGCGGCGGAGGCCAGAGCGGACCGTGTCACCCGTGCCCCCCCGCCGCGCAGGGTGCCGGTGGCCAGGGGCTCCAGGAGCCAGTGGCCCAGGGCAGCCTCTACGGCGCCCCGGTGCACCTCCGGCGAGAGAAGGAGGGGCGCGGCCCCCGTGGCCGAGAGGGCCTCCGCCGCCACGCCGCCCAGGCCCACCGTCACCACGGGGCCGAAATCGTCGGTCCAGCGCGCGCCCAGGAGGAGCTCGCCGCCGGCATCGGTACCGTGGGGAACGAATTCCTGCACGGCGAAGCGTGCCGAGGGATCGGGGCTCACGTCGGACAGGGCTTCCACGGCGCTCGCCACCGAGCCCGCCTCGCGGGCCACCACCCGGACCCCACCCACGTCGCTTCGGTGGGGCACGAGCGGAGAGAGGAGCTTCACGACCACCCGGGACCCGGAAAAGCCTTCCAGCGCCGGGAGATCTCCGGGCCCGATGGCCACCTCGGTGCGCGGCGTGCGCCAGCCGAGGGCCTCCAGAGCGGGAAAGAGCTCCACCTCACCCAGCACCGTCCGCCCCTCCTCCCGGGCGCGCCGCAAGACAGCCTCCAGCAGGTCGGCCGCCCGGTCCGCGTGCGCGGCGCCGCTCCGCTCCGCGTAGGCCGGGGTGGCCCCGGTCCCGGCCCCCACGTCAGACCGCCGCCGCTCCGGAGCCCAGCGAGGCCGCCAGGCCCGCCTCGAAGGCGCGCAGGTTCACGTCCACGAGCTTCTGCCCTCGAGGGGTGAAGAAGTCGACGACGCACTGGCGCAGCGTCTCCTCGGCCAGGGGGAGATGGGGCGAAGCGGCGCCCAGGACCACCACGTTGTTGGCGTGACCGCTCCCGGCTGCCCGCGCCAGGGGATCGGCCTCCACCACCACCGACCTGGGAAGGCGAGCCAGGGCCGCCAGGACCTCCTCCAGATCGGGGTAGTCGGGCACGTTCTTCACCGGGCTCGACGAGGTGACCACCACCCCGTCGGAGGCCAGGAATTCCAGCCACCGCAAGGCCTCCACGGGCTCCAGGCTCAGGATCATGGACGCGCTGCCCCTGGCGATGAGATCGCTGGCCACGGGCCCGTCGGCCATGCGCAGGTTGGCGATGACGGCACCGCCGCGCTGGCTCATCCCGTGGACCTCGCCCTGCTTCACCGTGAGGCCCTCCCGCCGCCCCGCCTCGGCCAGGATGGCCGCCGCGGTCAGGACGCCCTGACCGCCGACCCCCGCCAGGACCACGTCGAGCTTCACGATCCTCCTCCTTCCCCGTCACCGTCCAGGGTCTTCCTGGCCTTCTTCTCCTTCCGGGCCGCCTCGATGCACGGACGCACGGTCACCACCACCGAGAGTCCCGGGTGCCAGAGCTCGTGGCGGACGATCTCGGTGAGGTCCCCCACGTGCCGCGGGTGCATCTCCACCACGTGCAGGTGCTCCGGGTCCACGCCGAGACCCAGGAGCACGGGCTCCAGCCGCGACGTGGGCAGCGCCGTGGGCTGCTGGCCCGTCATGGCCACGGTCTCGTTGTCCAGGATGACCACGGTCATGTTCGTGTCGTGGGCCACCGCGTCCACCAGGGGCGTGAGCCCCGAGTGGAAGAAGGTGGAGTCGCCGATGACCGCCAGCGAAGGCCACGCCCCGGCATCGGCGGCGCCCTTGGCCATGCCGATGGAGGCACCCATGCACACGCACGACTCCAGGGTTCCATAGGGCGGGAGCGCCCCCAGGGTGTAGCACCCGATGTCGCCGGCCACCACCGAGAGGTCGTAGCCCTCCAGCGCCGCCTTGATGGCGGCGAAGGCGTCGCGGTGGGGACAGCCCTGGCAGAGCTGCGGGGGCCGCATGGGCAACTGGATGGAGAGCTTCAGCTCCTCCCGGCCGGCGAGGCCCAGGGCCGCGCGCACGGCGTCGGGGGTGAGCTCGCCGGCCAGGGGCACCTGGCCCGACTCCTTGCCCAGGATCTCCACGTCCCCGGGGAGCACGCCGCGCAGGCGCCGTTCCACGAAGGGATAGCCCTCCTCCAGGACCAGGATCCGATCCACGCGCCGGGCCAGGGCCCGGAGGAGGTCCTCGGGGAGGGGATACGCGCCGATGTGCACGTGGGGCAGGGGGTCGTTGAGCTCGGGGAGCACCTCGCGGTAGTGGCTCCGGGCGATGCCCGTGGTGACCACGCCCAGCGCGGGCCCGCCCTCCGCTGCCGCCGCCTCGACCCACGGGGACGACGCCACCCACGACCGCATCTCCTCCTGCCCGTCCAGGAGCGCCTGCCAGAGGCGGCGGGCGTTCCCAGGAAGGAGGGTCCAATCCCTGGCGTCGCCTTGCTTTCGGGGCACCGAGGGGCGCTCGGGCTCCGAGGCCACCACCTCGGCGCGTCCGTGGCAGATTCGGGTGACCAGCCGCACCATGACCGGCACCCCGAGGCGCTCGGAGAGGCCGAAGGCCGCCCGCGTCATGTCGTACGCCTCCTGCTGGTTGGCGGGCTCGAGGCAGGGGATGCGGGCGAAATCGGCCAGGATGCGCGAGTCCTGCTCGTTCTGGGAGCTGTGCATCCCCGGGTCGTCGGCCACCACCACCACCAGGCCCCCGTGGATCCGCACCAGGGCCGAGTTGACGAAGGGGTCCATGGCCACGTTCAGGCCCACGTGCTTCATGCTCACCAGCGTGCGGGTGCCCACCATGGAGGCCCCGAGGGCCTGCTCGTACGCCGTCTTCTCGTTGGTGCACCAGTGGGCGGTGATGCCCGCCTCGGGCGCGTAGGCCAGAATGGCCTCGAAGATCTCGGTGGACGGCGTGCCGGGGTAGGCATACGCCGAGGAGATCCCGGAATGAACGGCAGCCAGCGCGACGGCTTCGTCGCCCAGGAGGAGCGGAGGTCTATGGGAAGGCGGCGCGGGGCTTCCCCGCTTCGCCATCGGTTCCAGGAGGAGTCCCTGAGTCATGGCAACTCCGGTTGTGGGGAGGGTCACCGGATTGTAGAAGAAACCGGCCTGCGGGTCCGTCGGGAAATCCCTGATCCACCCGCCCTCCGGCTCCGCGCTCCACCGGGGCGGGGACTGATACGCGGTGCCCCGTTGCGGCCCCTCGCCCCCCCACGCTATTTGGAAGCGTCAGCCCCCCATCCCGGAGGAGCCATGCCGTTCCGCGCTGGGTCGACCCGCTTCGTTGTCCTCGTCCTCCTCTCCCTCGCCCCCGCCTGCCGGCAGAGCGCGCCCCCGGCGGACGCCCCGTCGGCGGACGCACCATCGGAGAGGTCACTATCCACCACATTAGATAACAGCGCACAAGCCATTTCATTGCTGGGAGATACGCTCTTCATTCCCGCACTTCCCGCTGCGGTGGAGGCTGACCGAATGGCCCGCTACGCCGCCGCAGAAGATACGCTGGCGGCCCACCCCGAGGACGCCGACGCCCTCATCTGGATGGGACGGAGGACCGCATATCTGGGCCGCTACCGGGACGCCATCGCCATCTACGGCCGAGCCCTGGCGCTGCACCCCGACGATGCGCGCATCTACCGTCATCGGGGGCACCGTTACATCACGGTCCGGGAGCTGGACCACGCCATCGCCGACCTCCGCCGCGCCGCCGAGCTCACCCAGGGGAAGCCCGACGAGGTCGAGCCCGACGGGCTTCCCAACGCCCGGGGCGTCCCCACGAGCACGCTTCAGTTCAACATCTGGTACCATCTTGGGCTGGCCTACTACCTGAAGGGTGATTTCGAGGCCGCCGCCGACGCCTACGCCCAGTGCGCCCAGGTCTCGGTGCATCCCGACAGCAAAGTGGCCACGGCGTACTGGCGCACCATGACGCTGATGCGCCTGGGGCGGGAGGACGAAGCCCGACAGGTCCTGGCGGAGATCACGCCCGACATGGACGTCATCGAGAGCGGCGGCTACCTGGATCTCCTCATGCTCTACAAGGGAACGGGCTCCCCCGACGACCTCCTGGGGCCCGGTGGCGACGATGCCACCCTGGAGAGCGCCACGGCAGGGTACGGCGTGGGCGCCTGGTACCTCCTCCAGGGGGACCGGGACCGCGCCCGAAGCGTCTTCCGCCGCGTCCTCCGGGGCCGGGACCAGTGGGCGGCCTTCGGCTACATCGCCTCGGAGGCGGAGCTGGCGCGCATGGGCGACCGATGAAGATCGGCGGGGACGGCGGTCCCACCCGCACCGGCCCGGCGCTCGACTTCGACGCGGCCAGAGCCGCGGTGGCCCGCGTGGCCCGGCTCACCCCGCTCCTCGAGTCTCCGGAGCTGTCGGATGCCGTGGGCGCGCCCGTGCTGCTCAAGCTGGAGAGCCTGCAGGTCACGGGATCGTTCAAGGTGCGCGGCGCCGCCGCGCGTCTCGCAGCGCTCACCGCCGAGGAGCGCCAGGTGGGGGTCGTGACGTGCTCCAGCGGGAACCATGGGCGGGCGGTCGCCCATGCCGCCCGTCGCCTGGGGATTCCCGCCACCATCTGCGTGCCCGACTGGGTGGACCCGGTCAAGCTCGAGGGCATACGGGCCAGCGGCGCGGAGGCCGTCCTGGCGGGCCCCACGTACGACGAGGCCGAAGCCCATGCGCTTGCCCTGGCCCGGGACACGGGGCGGCCGTTCGTCTCGGCCTACGATGATCCCTGGATCATGGCCGGGCAGGGGACCCTGGCCCTGGAGGTGCTGGATGCCCTGGACGATCCGCCCCGGGCCTTCCTCGTGCCTCTCTCCGGGGGCGGCCTGGTGGGCGGCATCGCCGCCGCGCTGCGGCAGCGCCTGGGCGACGAGGCACCGGCGACCGTGGCCGTCACCGCCGAGCGGGCCCGGGTCATGCTGGCAAGCCTGGAGGCCGGCCACCCGGTGGAGCTCCCCGAAGAAACTACGGTGGCGAGCGCCCTGTCCGGGGGCATCGGCCTGGAGAACCGGTATTCCTTCGCGGCCGTGCGCGACCTGGTGGACGAGCACGTGGTGGTCACGGAGGAGGAGATCCGGGCCGCCATGGCGTTCGCCGCGACGACGCTCCACGTGGTGGCCGAGGGAGGCGGGGCCGTGGGGATCGCCGCGCTCCGCTCCGGTCGGTGGTCGCCCGCGGAGGGGACCGGAGCCGTGGTGGTGGTGGTGAGCGGCGGGAACGTGGCCCCGTCCACCCTGGCGGACGTCCTCTCAGGCGCCTCCTGAAGGCCCAAGACCATCAACGGCGGCCCGGGGGACTCCCGGGCCGCCGTTGCGCCTCCTGCGTCGCCTGAGGGCGTCGAGCGCAG
>JASFRY010000186.1:0-7726 GCA_050114675.1 Gemmatimonadota bacterium
CGTCGGTGGGCGCGACCCTCCGGACCAGCTCGCGCACTCGATTCATGGACGGCGTGGAGCCCACGAGCTCGGCTTCGGGGCCGATCTCCGCCGTGAGGGCCCGTGTCAGGTCCCGGGCCCGGCTGATCTCCAGGGCCCCCCGGATCGTGACCAGGACGGTCTCGGGCGTGAGGGGCTTCTCGATGAAGTGGAAGGCGCCGCGGCGCGTCGCCTCCACTGCGTCGGAGAGGGTCGCACGGCCGCTCATCATGACCACCGGCACGCCGGGCACGGACTCGGCCAACCGGGGGAGCGCCTCCAGGCCGCTCATGCCCGGGAGCATGAGGTCGAGGAGGATGGCTTCGGGCGGCGCCCGCTCCGCCTCCATCAGCCCTTCTTCGGCGGTGCCCGCTTCCCTTACGGAGTACCCCTCCGACTCGAGAAGGGCGCGAAGCATGCGACGGATGTTGCCTTCGTCGTCGACGATGAGGATGTCCATGGACGTCGAGTCCCCGGGTGCGTGGGCAGGCAGGACTGAAATCGTGTGATTTGTACACACCTACGCAAGGTGCGAACCGTCGGTGTCACGCCTGTTCCGGAGCCAGGGGCAGCCGCACCTCGAAGCTGGCGCCTCCCCCGGGCCGGTTCCCGGCCGACACCTCGCCGCCGTGGTGCAGCACGGTCTGTCGGACCATGGCCAGCCCAAGGCCGGTCCCTCGTCTCTTGGTGGTCACGTCGGGGTCCCAGATCTGATCGAGGAGCTCCTCGGGGACGCCGGGGCCCCGATCTTCCACCCGGACGACGGCCCCGGTGTCGGAGTGCTCCACGGCGATGTCCACCGTGCCGCCCTCGGGCTGCGCCTCGACGGCGTTGAGCAAGATGTTCCGGAACGCCCGCTCCAGGGCGTCCAGGTAGCCGTCCACCAGGACTCGGTCGGCCGCCTGCACGCGGATGGCAACCGCATCGCTGGCGTGCTGTTCCGCCAGGCTGCTCAGAAGCTCGCCCAGGTCCACGAGGGATCGTGGCCCTTCGGGCATGCGGCCATACTGGGAAAACGTGCGCGCCATGTCGTCGAGGCGGTCGATCTCCTCGACCAGGATCTGGGCCGCGTCCGCTCGGGCGCCCTCCGTTCCACGACTCAGCGCCGCCGCCGCCATGCGCATGGGGGTCAGGGGGTTCTTGATCTCGTGGGCGACCTTGCGCGCCAGGTTCGTCCATGAGCGCATGCGCGCCGTCTCCACGGCGCGGCGGCGCCCTTCTTCGATCTCGTCGGCCATGCGGCGCAGAGCCTGGCGCAAGGTGGCCAGCTCCTCCACCGAGGTCCTGTCCTCCGCCTCGGGTGGAAGTGGATCCCCGCGGGCGATGCGCTCGGTCCAGCCAGCCAGCTCGGCGATGGGCCCCCCGAAGCCCCGGGCCAGGCGTCGCGCCGTGAAGAAGGCCAGCGCCGCCAGGAGGAGGCCGGTGAAGAGCGCCGCCAGGGGCAGCGCACGCACGGAGCGGTCACGGATGAAGGCCCAGAGGCGCGACATGCGCACTGATTCGGAGAGCGCCTCGCGGTGCCGCTCAGCCGCGGCACGGAGCTGGGGATCGGAGACGTCGGCCTGGTCCACGGCGTCCAGGAGGACCTGGCCCGACTCGGCCACCGCGTCCCAGGCACCCAGCGTGCCCGAACGGGTGCCGATCTGACGCAGGGTGAGCACGCCGCCCGCCACGGCCAGGCCCGCCGGAACGAAGACCACCAGGAGGATGGCGAAGAAGATTCGCCCCTGGAAGCTTCGGATGCGGAATAGAGGGAAGGCCATTGCGGCGTGGAAGGTCGGCAAGAACGAACGAGAATGTGGGAACAGCCGGGAAAAGGTAGGCGCGCCTCGAATCGGAGGGCAACGTTTCTCCTGCGCGGCCTCCGTTCGGAGGCGACGGGGACCGGGATTCCGGACGCCGGGGACTCACGCTGCCACCCGACGCACGCACTGCGGGCAGAAACGCCATCCTCGCTGCAGTGGCGTGCCGCAGGAGCACGCCCGCAGGCGTTGGTGCCCGCACCAGGGGCAGGCCGCGGCCCCCGCCGGGACCTCCGCTTCGCAGTGGGTGCAGGGGAGGGAAGCCCCTGGATCGGTATGGATCACCCGGGCGATCTCGTGGGGTGTGGACAGTCCCTCGGCTACGGCGCGCCTCGCGTCGTCGGTGAGGTGACCCATGCCCGCTTCCGACGCGAGCCTGCGCAGGCGCGCCGTAGCCGCGCCCCGCATTACCTCGTCCCGGATGGCGTCGGTGACCACCAGCACCTGGAAGACGCCCGTGCGTCCACGGCAGCCTCCGTCACACTCGTCGCACCCCCGGCCCCTGCAGGTCCGGCATACCCTCCGCACGAGCCGCTGCGCGATGACGCCGGTGAGTCCTCCCGCCACCAGGAACGGGGGCACGCCCATGTTGAGCAGACGGGTCAGCGCCCCCGTGGCGTCGGTGGTGTGGATGGTGGAGAGGACCAGGTGGCCGGTCACCGCCGCGGCCATGGCGATCTCCGCCGTCTCCCGGTCCCGGATCTCCCCCACCATGATCACGTCCGGATCCTGGCGCAGCACGGCCCGAAGGGCGTCGGGAAAGCCGAGGCCGGCGCGACGGTCGACCTGAATCTGGTTGGTTCCGGGCAGTCGGTATTCCACGGGATCTTCGAGGGTGACCACGTTCTGCCGCGCCCGGTCCATCTCGGAGAGCGCGGCGAAGAGGGTGGAGCTCTTCCCGCTCCCGGTGGGACCCGCGGCCAGGATGACGCCCTCCCGCGCGGCCAGCATCTTCCTCACCCGTGAGAGGTCCGTGGCGGAGAAGCCCAGGGCGCCCAGCGTCCGCGGCGCCACCTCCGGGTCGAGAATGCGCACTACGGCCTTCTCTCCCCCGTTCACCGGCAGCGTGGAGACCCGGAGCGTGAGAGCCCGTTCGCCGTGGACCAGGGGGATGCGCCCGTCCTGGGCGCGCCGGCGTACGGAGATGTCCATGCCGGCCATGACCTTGAGCCGTGACAGCACCGCGTTTCGGGCAGCGGCGGGAATGTCCAGAGCACTTCGGAGCACGCCGTCCACCCGGTAGCGCACACGTGCGTCACCGCCCGTCTCCTCCACGTGGATGTCGCTGGCTCCCGTCTCCACCGCCTCGGCCAGGATCTGGTCCACCAGGCGTACCACGGGTGCCGAACGGGTGGCCCGCTCGAGCTGTCGCTCGTGGGGCTCCGGCGTGTCCCGGAGCTCGGTTGGCAGGGAGGCCACCAGCCCCTCCAGCGATCCGCGATAGCACCGGTCGATACCTTCCAGGACCGCCGTCCGCGTAGCCACCTCCACCTCGACCCGTCGCCCCGTCTGGAACTGGAGGTCGTCCACGGCGCCCAGGTCGAGGGGATCGGCCATGGCGACGGTCAGCCGTCGCGGAGCCGTGCGCAGGGGGAGCACGACCCGGGCCCGGGCCAGCTGCTCCCGCACGACGTCCGACGCGCCGGGCTCCGGATCCAGCGGGGCGGGGGCGTAGGCCAGCCCCAGCTGTCGAGCGAGTGCCTGGGCCACCGCCTCCGGTTCGACCTCTCCCTCCTGCACGAGCAGCTCCCCCAGGCGGAGCGCCCGAGAGGGCTGGAGGGCCAGGGCGCGCTGCAGCGCCTCGTCGGTGACGGCGCCGGCGTCCAGGAGGAGTTGGCCGAGGATCTTGGGTCGTGGCTTCACGCCCCCAGATTGCCGCGAAGGCGGGGGCGGTGGGATGACCCGACGGGACGGATCAGCCGCGCACGCCCAGGTGCTCCAGCGCCACGGGGGTGACGTCCAGGAGCGTCCGGAGCCGGTCGGCCAGCTTGGCCGCGCCCGGGCCCGCCGTGAGGCCGAGGGCGGGGTTCCGGGTGTGCTGGGCGGTCACGTCTTCGATGTTGCCGTGATCGCTGGCGACCAGGACGGTCACGTGGGCGGTAAGGACGTCCAGGACCCCTTTCAGGAAGCGGTCCACGCGCTCGAGGGCCGCTACCGCACCCTCCATTCCCGCCCTGTGTCCTGCCGTGTCGGTGGCGTAGTGGGCGTAGAGGGTCAAGTCGGCCGCATCGGCGATGCGCGCGAGGTTCCGGCCCGCTTCCTCTTCGGTGACGTCGGGGAGGTCGGCGTGGCCCAGATGACGGCGCCAGCCGTCGTTCACCATCTCGCTGGACACGGCGTCTCCCCGGGCCAGGGCCTCCTCGTGACGGTCCAGGACTCCGGCGCCCCGGGCGGCCAGGGGAGGGCCCGCCACGCGACGGCTCCCGTTGGATCCGGGCCAGCCCCTGGGGTAGGCGTTGGCAAAAGCCACGCGCCGCCCCGCGTCGCGCGCCACCCGGAGGAGGCTGTGCTCTTCCACCAGGGGACGGAGGGCCACCGGAGTCCAGGGCCCGAAGTGGCGGCCGAAGATCCGGGGCGCGTTTCTCCCGGTGAGGAGGGCTGCCTGACCCGTGCCGCTCTGGGGGATGCCGTCCACACCGAGGGTGGCATCGAGGGGGAAGACGGCGGATCGGGAGGTGCGGTGGACGGGGTGGCGGACCGTGGGGATGCGCCCACCCGTGAGCTCTTGGAGGGTGGGAAGCACCGCGCGCACCCACGGGTTCCGCCCCCCATCCTCCTCCCCGATGCCCACCCCGTCCAGGAAGATGAAGAGAAGGCGTCCGTGGGCCGTCATGACGGCGTCAGGGGGTGGCCTCGCGGACCGGGCTCCGGAACGAGAGAGCGGCGGCGGGGCACGTGGTGCTCCCCGCCGCCGCCCGGTTGCGCCCGGAGTGGAGGCGCGTCATTCCGCCGGACGCAGGTCCACCGTCACCTGGACCTGCACGTGGCCCATGTCTGCACGCTCACGGAGCGCGTCCCGGATGCGGGGCTCCACCTTCTGGTAGGCCGACAGCACGCCGGCGCGCAGCTCCTTGCGCAGGACCCTCAGGGCGTTGACGTCGGCGCGGCTGGTCTTGGTCTCCTTCTTGGCCTCGGCGACCTCGTAGGGCCGAATCTCGAAGGGAGCCATGCCCACGTCGTCAGGGCGGTCGTGGTCCAGGAACTGGATGGAGACGCTCACGTCTCCACGGGCGTGATGGTGGTGGACGTCGCCCACCGCCTGGAAGCGGGCGGCGAGTCGACCCAGCTCGGTACGCTGGGCTGCTTTCATGTAGGCACGCTCCACGGCTCCGAAGATCCGCTTGATCCGCTCGGGATTCGTGGCGTCGAGGTCGGGGACCTCGGTGTCCAGCTCGCGCCCCATGGCCTGGCGGTCCAGATGGAAGCGGGCGCTCTCGGCGTCCCGGCTCCGGGCCCGGTCGATGTTGTCGAGGATGCGGTCTGGATTGGTGCGATAGCTCATTATGCGCTCCGAAGCGCCGGGACTCGTCCGTCTCCTGCCGGCCCGACACGCGGGCCAGAGTCCTTCACGATACCAAGTCGGAGTGGGACGGCCAAGTGCGCCGCCCCAGGGCGAAGATTTCCATTGAGCCCTTCGTACACTAGACTGCCAGCAGGTTGCCATGGGACCTCCCTCCCTCCCGATGTACCGACCTCGCCACCGCTCAGGAGGAGACACCTCGTGCGCTCGCGGATGCACGCTGCCGCCACGCTGGCGACGGCACTCGCCGTCTCGGCGTGTGGCGGTGTCTCCCCGTCGGGATTCGCCTATGTGATGCCGTCCCCCGCGACGGCCACGTACGAGACGACCGACACCACCCACATGGACATCGACACCGGAGGCGAGAGCATGCAGGCGACGGTGGCTGCCGCGAGCCGCATGGGTGCCCGCTTCCAGCGCGCGACCGACGGTCTCCGGGTCACGCTCTCGGTGGACGACTACGACGCGCGCATGGTCGGCCCGATGGGGCCGTCGGTGGCGGCCGACGAGTCCCAGATCTCGGGACCTCTGGTGCTCACCCTGGATCGGCGGGGTGGGGTGACCGTGGTGGCGGAGCCCCAGGTCGAGGGGCCGGCGCGCCAGTACTTCGGTGCGCTCTCCCTGGCGCACACCTTCTTCCCCCGCCTTCCGGGTCGGGTCGAGGACGTGGGGGCCGCATGGACCGACACCATCCGGTACGAGGGGAAGCAGGGGGACGGCGACGTGTCGTCGGAATCGGTCCTGACCTACACCGTGGTCGGTGACACGGTGGTGGGGGGGCGTTCCGTCGCCCGGATCGATGTCCGGGGCGTGGTGGAGGGGCACGCTTCCGGGATCATCGGAGGGATGGACTACGGCCAGGACGTCCACGGCACCATGTCGGGATGGGTCCTGTGGGACCAGAGGCGCGGCCTGATGGTGGAGAGCGTCACCGATACCGACGGTCAGGGATCCATGCAGGTCTCGGCGGCTCCGTTCCCCCTGGGGATCAGCATGCGCCAGCAGGTGACGATTCGGCTCAAGACGGAGATGTGACGTCGCAGATCGGCGTCGCCACCAAGGAGGAGGAAGATCATGAGCACGGTCGAAGGCCACGAGGACACCATGCCCGAGCCGGAGAACGAGTCCGGGAGCCAGGAGGAGACGGAGCCGCGGCTCGCCTCCTTCCCGGAGCGCGTGGCGCAGACCTTCTTCTCCCCGGGGAAGCTGGCCGAAGGCCTGGCGCGGAAGCCGGCGTGGGGCCTCGCTCTCCTCCTGGGACTGGTCCTCATCGTCGCCCAGACCGCGCTGATCCCGGAGGACGTGTGGAACACCATGCTCCGGGAGACGATGATGGCCCGTGGGCAGCAGCTGCCCGAGAACTTCTCGGGCGGCGGGACCGTCATCCGCCTCACCTCGGTGCTGGGCGGCGCACTGGGCTACGTGATCATGGCCTTCCTCTTCGCGGGAGTGGTGACCCTGATCTTCGCGTTCGTCATGGGGGACGAGGGCAGGTACAAGCAGTATCTGGCCATCCTCACCCACGCATGGCTGATCCCCGCGGTGATCGGTCTGGCCCTCCTCCCCCTGAAGATCGCCCAGGAGGACGTGCGGATGACCTTGAACGTCGGGACGTTCCTCTTCTTCCTGAAGGACGGATACCTGGCCCGGCTCGCCAGCATGCTCGACCTGTCCCAGGCATGGGCCTGGCTCGTGGTGGCCCAGGGGGTCCACACCATCGATCGGAAGCGGAGCTTCGGGAGCGCTGCGGTGGTGCTCCTGGTCTTCTTCGTGGCGCTCTCGGCCATCTTCGCCATCTTCGTGCCCTCGACGTGAGGCGGCGGGACGCGTAGGCTCCCCGGACACTGGGGTTCCTCTTCGGACGAGGGAGCATGGCGCGCAAGAAGGACACGGCGGTCGAGACGTTCCTGCAGCTCGAGATCCGGGCGGGCAGGGTGGTCAGCGCGGAGCCCTTTCCGGAGGCGCGCAAGCCGGCCTATCGACTCACCCTGGATTTCGGGCAGCCGGTGGGCACCCTCCGTTCCTCCGCCCAGCTCACGCGGCGCTATGCGCCCGAGGATCTGGTGGGCTCGCGCATCCTGGCGGTGGTGAACTTCCCCGCGCGGCGGATCGCCGGCTTCGCCAGCGAGTGTCTGGTGCTCGGGGTGGTGAATCCGGACGATCCGGGTGACGTGGTGCTCGTTCGGCCCGACGCCGAGGACACCGTGGGGTGGGAGCTGGCTTGAGCCGGGCCGTCCGCATCACCACCGGCGTCACGGCCGTGGCGGCGGCGGCGTTCCATCTCTACGCCGCCGGCATATCGCCGTTCACGGCCCTCGTGCAGCGGCCCGTCCACCTGGCGTTCATGGCGGTGCTCGGATTCCTCCTGCTGGGGTCGCGCGGCCCT
>JASFRY010000187.1:0-7716 GCA_050114675.1 Gemmatimonadota bacterium
CGTCTACTTCAGCCGGGACGGCGGGGGCCATTGGGTGGAGCTCCAGGGCGGCGGCTTCCCCACGGTGGGGGTGCGTGACCTGGCCATCCAGGGCCGTGAGAACGACCTGGTGCTCGCCACCTTCGGCCGGGGCTTCTGGGTGCTGGACGACTACACGGCACTGCGAGACGCAACCGCCGACGTGCTGGCGCAGGACGCGCATATCTTCCCCGTGCGCGACGCGCTCATCTACGTACCGTCACGCAAGCTGGGGCTGAGCGACAAGTCCTTCCAGGGCGAGTCGTACTTCACGGCGGAGAACCCGCCCTTCGGCGCCCTGGTCACCTACTACCTGAAGGATGACATCCGGACCCTGGAGGCCAAGCGCCACGAGCGGGAGAAGGCGGCCCGGGACGCGGGGGAGCCCGTCACGTATCCCAGCTTCGAGGAGATGCGCGCCGAGGACCAGGAGGAAGCGCCCTACCTGCTGTTCACCATCGCCGACGAGGACGGCAACGTGGTGCGGCGCATCCGCGAGTCGCCGAGCAAGGGGATCCACCGCATCGCCTGGGATCTGCGCTATCCACCCTCGGTGCCGGTGGACCTGAGCCCTCCCGGGCCCGACAACCCCTTCTCCGATCCCGACGTGGGTCCACTGGTGGTGCCCGGGACGTACACGGTGGGCTTGAGCAAGGTGGCGGACGGGGTCCCCGAGACCCTGGTGGAGCCGGTGGCATTCCAGGTGGTGCCGCTGAACAACGCCACCCTGGCGGCCCAGGACAAGACGGCCCTCCTGGCCTTCCAGAGGGAGGCCGGGGCGGCACAGCGGGACATCATGGCCGCGTCGGCTCGGCTGGGTGAGGCCATCAACCGCCTCCGCCGCGTGCGGGAGGCGATCCGGCTCACGCCGTCGCTCCCCGAGAGCACGCTGGCCGACGCCCGTGCGCTGGAGCGGCGCATCGCCGAGATCCGCATCACGTTGAACGGCGACCGGAGCGTCGCACGGAGACAGTTCGAGACCCCGGCGTCGATCATGGACCGGATCGGCTTCGTGGTGTACGCGTCGTTCTCGGCGACGCAGGCGCCAGGCGGGAGCCAGCGGCGACAGCTCCAGCTGGCCGAGCACGACTTCCAGGAGCTGGCACCGCGCATCGACCAGGTCATGTCGGATCTGGAAGCGCTGGAAGCCCGGCTCGAAGCAGCCGGGGCACCCTACACCGCGGGCCGACGGGGCGGGGGGCCGCGGTAGCGAGGGACCGCGAGGCGGGAAGCGCCGGCCGGCCGCTCGGCACGCGGCGGCCGGCCGGCGAGGGCCCGCTCCCGGGACTCAGCTCAGAACGTAGCCCTCGGCCAGCGAGCGGAACGCGAGGGCCTGGGCCTCTGCCCACCGTTCGTCCCGCTCCAGCTCCTGGGCCAGGAGCCGCGCCACCACGGGCGCCGCCTCTGCGGCCGCCCGGGCATCCAGGAGCAGAGCCCGGCTCCGCCGGGCCAGCACGTCGTCCACGGTGCGGGCCATCTCGAACCGGACGAACCACACCACCTCCCCCGCCGTGAGCTCCAGGCGTGGGTGGAGAGGCTCGTCCCATCCGGGCTCCGACGCCATGAGCGCCTCCACCTCCGGGGCGTCGGAGCCGTAGGGCTCCAGCCGCCCGAACTTGTCCGCGTGCATGTGGAAGCCCCGGATGTTGAGGTCCCTGGTGACGCAGGGGCGCGTCTCCAGGTCGCCCAGCGTATGGGCCACGTCCACCGTGTCCTCGGCCATCTTCCGGTAGGTCGTCCACTTTCCGCCGGCGATGGTCACCAGCCCCGAGTCGGAGACACGCACCGAATGTTCGCGGCTGATCTCCGCCGTGTCCTCGGCGTCCTCCGCCGCCACGAGGGGGCGGAGTCCCGCGAACACGCTGAGCACGTCGTTCCGTTGGGGATCGCGCTCCATGTACCGGCGGGCGTGCGCCAGGATGAAGTCCACCTCCTCCTCCAGCGCCCGGGGCTCGAGGGTGGGCTCGTCCACCGGGGTATCGGTGGTGCCCACCAGCACGCGGTCCAGCCATGGGATGGCGAAGAGCACCCGCCCGTCGTCGGTGTGGGGGACCATGATGGCGGCATCGCCTGCCAGGAAGGAGCGGGGGAGCACCACGTGGACGCCCTGGGAAGGTCGCACCACCGCGCGCACCGCAGGATCGTCCATGCGTCGGAGGGCGTCGGTGAAGACGCCGGTGGCGTTGACCACCACCCGCGCCGGCAGCTCGAGGGCGGCCCCCGATTCCTCGTCGGTGGCGGTGACGCCGGTGACGAAGCCCCCGTCGTCCTTCACCAACCCCGTCACCTTCGCATAGTTGAGAAGCGCCGCACCCTGGTCGTTCGCGGTCCGGGCCAGCGCCACCAGCAGGCGGGCGTCGTCGAACTGCCCGTCGTGGTATTCGACTCCGCCCCGGAGCCCGTCGTCCTCGATGTTGGGGATGAGCGACAGCACCTCTTCCACCGAGAGGTTGCGAGACGAGCCGAAGCCGTACTTCCCGGCCAGGACGTCGTAGACGCGCATGCCCACACCGTAGAACGGGGCTTCCCACCACCTGTAGTTGGGGACCACGAAGCGGAGGTCCTGCACCAGGTGGGGGGCGTTCCCACGCAGGATGCCCCGTTCCTTCAGGGCTTCCATGACCAGGGGGATGTTTCCCTGCTGCAGGTAGCGCACGCCGCCGTGCACGAGCTTGGTGGAGCGCGACGAGGTGCCCTTCCCGAAGTCGCTCTGCTCCAGGAGTGCCACGTCGTAGCCCCGGGCGGCGGCGTCCAGGGCCACACCGATCCCGGTGGCGCCTCCACCCACCACGACCATGTCCCATGGGGAGGTCCGCTCCTGGATCCGCCGCAGCGTGTCATCGCGATTCATGAAGCCGTCTCCGCAGGTTAGCCGCCGTCAGGGTTCGCTACCGTATCTCCTCGATGCTCCCGTCCGGTGTGCGTACCCGCAAGACCCGTCCTCCTTCCTCCACGATGCCGGCCAGGGTATAGCGCTTCGTGGGCGCGGCCCACTGGGTGATGCGCGCTTGGCGTACTCCGACGCGGGGCATGCGCAGCCACCACCGGCTGGTGATGATGGCGCCGTCGGAAAGGCGCCTGAACTCGGCGCCACCGCCCACCTTGTCCGTGCGGAGGGGCCACGGGAGGTCGGTGTAGCGGAATTCGAGTCTCCGGGGCTCGTAGCTGCGGGCGTCGATCCAGAGCGTGCCCTCCACGTCCATGGCCTGCTCGTCCAGGGGCTCGAACCGCAGGCCCACCCATCCGTCCTCGGGCGCGTCGCCGTCGAAGCCCAGGCAGTGTGTGGCCGGGAAGATCGTGGAGACGAGGGTGTGCACGTCGGGGGGGTAGAAGGCCAGACTCTCTCCGGGCCGTCCACCGCGGACGTACCCCTCACGGGCAAGCTCGTCGGCAGGCGGGCTGGGATGTCGCAGGGTGTTCCGGAAGCCCACGTGGGGTGTCCGGTCTTCCTCCAGCACGCGAAGCCTGCGGGGATCGAGGTGCCGGTACCAGGTCTCGACCTGGTAGCCAAGACGCCCCTGGTCCTCGACGAGGGCGGCCACGGCCAGCGCCTTGCGTGTCTCGTTCCAGAGCTCCGCCACCCGCTCGGCCGTCCGGGCCGGCACGCGGCAGCCCTTCCCCATGTCCGTGGACAGGTCGTCGAGGGGGATCACGATCCGCGCGAGGCGAAGCTCCACCGGAGGCGCGACGCTGTCGGCCGCGACGGTGGCCGTCGACGCGCGAAAGCCCGCCCGGTCCGCCTGGACCACGAAGGCACCGTCATTCGGAAGGGGGACGGAGAACCCGCCCCGGCCGTCGGTGAGCGTCGTGGTGAGCAGCGTGCCGGCCACATCCTCGAGGGTCACACGGGTGCCCACCAGGGGTGCGCCGTCCGCGGCGGCGACGACTTTGCCCGCCAGGGTCTGTGCCGGGGTGGCCTGAGGGAGGCCCGCGGTGGCGAGCCCGGACAGGAGAAGCCCGAGGGCTCTCCCTGCGTGCGACATGTGCGATCTCCCGGAGGGGCTGAGGTCGGGGAGGGTTGCTTACGGGACACGTAGGACCCCGTCTGCGTTGGCTTCGGCGGTGCCGGCGGTGCAGCACCGTCTCCAAGGTGCGTACGAACGTTGCGTTGCCCTCTTACGTCTGCCGTCCTCCCGCGCCCACGGCGACGGGCCGGGAACGACGCGGGCGGGGGGTCGGGGTCCCTACTCCGCCCGTCAGAGCTTCGCCTTGAAGCGGCGGGTCGCCATCACCACGCCCCCCGAAGCCATCGCGGCGAGGATCAGGAGCTGGGGCCAGAGCTCCCGAAACCCAGATCCCTTCAGGAAGATAGCGCGGACCACCTCCAGGAAGTGGCGCAGGGGGTTGAGCAGGGTCAGATCCTGGAAGATGGCGGGCATGGTGTCCACCGGATACACGAAGCCCGACAGGATGATGGCGGGGAGCAGGAAGAGGAACATGGCCAGGAAGGCCTCCTGCTGCGTGTTGGAGATGGTCGAAAGGAAGAGGCCGAAGGACAGGCCCGCCGTGATGAAGAGGAAGGCCGCCACCAGGAGGGCCGGGACCGAGCCGCGCAGAGGGATGTGGAACCAGAGGAGGGCGACCGTGGTGACCAGGGAGAGCTGGACCATGGCCACCCCGGCCACGGGGATCGTCTTTCCCAGGATGAGCTCCCGTGCAGAGAGAGGGGACACCAACAGCTGCTCGAGGGTGCCCACCTCCCGCTCCCGCACCACGCCCAGGGCCGTGAGGAGAAGGCTCATGAGGGTGACGATGACGCCGATGACCGCCGGCACGTTGTATACCCGACTCTCGAGAGAGGGGTTGAACCACGCCCGGGTGCGCAGGTCCACCGTCTCGGGAACCGTGCGCCCCGACTCCGTCATCACCTCGATGCTGGCGTTCTGGACGATCTTGGACGCGTACCCGGCCGCCACGGTCCCGGTGTTGGAGTTGGTTCCGTCGACGATGAGCTGGATGGCGGGGCTGCGTCCGGAGGCCACGTCCGACGCGAAGGCAGGCGGGATCTCGAGTCCCACCTTGGCCTTGCCGTGGTCCAGGGCGCCCCCCAGGTCGGATGGGCGGTCCGAGGTCCCCACCACGCGGAAGTACCCCGACGCCGTGAACTGATCGACGAGCTTCCGTGACTCCTGCGTGTGGTCGTGGTCCACCACGAACATGGCCACATCGTGCACGTCGGTGTTCACGGCGTAGCCGAAGAGCAGGAGCATGATGATGGGGGAGACGAAGATGATGCGCTTGGTCTTGGGGTCGCGGAAGAGCTGGCGCAGCTCCTTCTTGACCATCCTGCGTACTCGCAGCAACGAGAGGGCGCGCCCGTTCTTCATGCCTGGAGCTCCTTCTTGAAGAAGCGTGTCGCGAGACCGAGCCCCACCATGGCATACACGAGCATGAGCACCGCCTGGGGCCAGAGCACGCCCACGCCGACGCCCTTGAGGAAGATCCCACGGGTCACGGTGACGAAGTACCGGGCCGGAATGAGGAAGGTCACGCCCTGGAGGAAGCGGGGCATGCTGGCGATGTCGAAGAGGAAGCCCGACAGCAGCAGGGCCGGCAGGTAGGTGCTGATCAGGGCGAACTGCGTGGCCAACACCTGAGATTTCACGGCGGCGGAGATGAAGATGCCGAGTCCCAGGGCGCCTACCAGGAAGAGGAGGGAGAGCACAGACAGGAGGAGCACGCTCCCATTGAGGGGCGTACCGAAGATGAGGATTCCCGCCACGACCGTCATGGCCACGTCGAAGAGCCCGATGAGGAGGTAGGGCAGCAGCTTGCCCAGCACCACCTCGAGGCGGCCCACCGGTGTGGCCGCGAGCTGCTCCATGGTGCCCCGCTCCCACTCCCTGGCGATGGTGAGCGCCGTGAGCATGGCCGCGATGATGGACATGATCACGGCGATGAGCCCCGGAACGATCATGTCCCGGCTCTCCAAGTTGGGGTTGTACCACATGCGGGGCTCGAGGCGCATGGGCTGGGCGAAGGACCGTCCCTGGAGGGCGGCCTCGAGGCCGTACCGGGTCACGATGGCGTCGGCGTAGTTCTGGGCGATGGTGGCCGTATTGGCGTCGCTCCCGTCCAGGAGGAGCTGGACCGTGGCGCCTCGCCCGGCCTTCAGGTCCCGGCTGTAGCCCGGCGGGATGGTGAGGACGCCCTTGACCCGGGCCCTGATCAGGTCCTCGTCGGCCCCCCGGGGGCTGGCGATGTGCTCCTTCACGGTGAAGTACCCGCTGGAAACGAAGGCGTCCACCAGGTCCCGGCTGGCCGACGTGCGGTCGTGGTCCACCACCGCGAGAGGGATGTCGTCCACGTCCCAGGTGATGGCGTAGCCGAAGAAGAGGAGGAGAAAGACGGGGAGGATGAAGGCCAGGGCCATGCTGCGCGGATCGCGCTTGAGCTGGATCCACTCCTTGCGGGCCATGGCCAGGAGGCGAACGAGGTCCATGGAGGCTCCTAACCGACCGCAGCGCCGCCCTCGGCGCGGACGAGGGAAACGAACACGTCTTCCAGGGAGGCCTCCACGGGGTGCATGTCCCGAACCTCGCGGCCCGCCTCGCGGAGGGTCTTCCGCACGGTCGCGGCGCCGGTGTCGGCATCCTCCACCGTGACGTGCAGCGTGCGGCCGAACATGGCAGCCTCCAGGATGCCGGGAGTGCCGGACAGGGCTTCCACGGCCCGGGGGGCGTCGTCGGTCTTCACGGCGAAGATGGGCTCCACCACGCGGGTACGGAGTCCCCGGGGCGCGTCCAGAGCGATGAGCCGACCCTTGTTCATGAGGGCGAGGCGATGGCAGTACTCGGCCTCTTCCATGTAGTGGGTGGAGACGAAGACCGTGGTGCCGGCGTCCGCCATCTCGTTGATGAGGTCCCAGAACTGCCGCCTGGCTACCGGATCCACACCCGAGGTGGGCTCGTCCAGAAAGAGGATCGGGGGCTCGTGGACCACCGCGCATCCCAGGGCCAGCCTCTGCTTCCAACCCAGGGGCAGCGCCTCTGTGAGGCGATCCTCCATCCCCTCGAGACCCGACATCTCCAGGATCCACGCACGGCGCTGGTCGAAGGTCTCCCCGGTGACGCCGTAGAGCCCGGCGAAGAGCTCGATGTTCTCGTCCACGGTGAGGTCCGTGTAGAGGGAGAACTTCTGGGACATATAGCCGATGGAGCGCTTGATGCCGGCCCGCTGCGTGCGCACGTCGAACCCGGCCACGCGCCCCTCGCCCTCCGAGGGTACCAGAAGGCCGGTGAGCATCTTGATGGTGGTGGTCTTCCCGGCGCCGTTGGGTCCCAGGAAGCCGAAGATCTCACCCTCACGGACCTGGAAGCTCACGTGGTCCACCGCGGTGAAGTCGCCGAAGCGCCGCGTGAGGCCGTCCACGACTACGGGAAGGGATGCCTCAGACATGGGTGCCATCCCCAGCGGCATCGTTCTCATGGACCAGGTGGATGAACACGTCCTCCAGGGAGGCCTCCACCTCCTCCACGTCGAGGACCTGGAGGCCCGCCGCCCCGAGCGGGGCCAGGGCTCCCTCGCGGTCCGTGCCCGCCGAGAGGAGGGCGTGGACCGAGTCGCCGAACAGCGATGCGCTCAGAATGCCGGAGCTTTCCCGCAGCACGTCGCGCATCTGCCGGGGACGGTCGCCCCGGATGGCCAGCATGGTGCCCTCCAGGGAGCGCTGGAGCGCCTGAGGGCGGTCCAGCGCCA
>JASFRY010000188.1:0-7700 GCA_050114675.1 Gemmatimonadota bacterium
GGCCCCGGACCGTCACGTCGGTGCGCGACACCTTGGCAGCGTAGGGCTCCGCCTGCGTCTCGGTGCCGGAGCGACGGAAGTCCACCGCGATCCCGGCCCGATCTCCACGATGAAGCGCATAGCGTACCCACGCGCCGGACATGTGTCCGGGCTCGTCCCCCCGGGGTCCCCGGGAGTCGGCACGCTCCATGGCGAGCGCCAGGCTGCCCTTGAGCGCCTGGGGTGCGCCGAACGTCCCGCGGAAGAGGTTGGTGTTGAGGTCCCCGGTCCCGGCCTCCACCAGCGAATAGGGGCGACCGTCGTCGTAGCGCAGCGTCCGCAGGTACACGCGCACCTCGCCGGGCAGCCGCTCCACCCGGACGTTGGTGATGCCCCCGAGCCCGACGCGAGCGAGATCCGCAACGCCACCCCCCAGGGGGAGAACCTCGTAGCCATCCCGGAAGACGCGGATGCGCCCACCCCCCATTCCGAAGGCCGTGGCGACCTGGGGCGTCCCGAAGTCCCCGGCCCGCATGGCCATGATCCCCGGTACCTGCTCCAGGAGGTCCACCAGCGTGGTGGCGCCGGCCTCCAGGATGCCCTGGTGGTCCCAGCTCCACACCCCGGCCCGCCACCCCTCTCCCGCGGTGCGTCCCATCTGGGGGAGGTTGTAGAAGATGGTGTCGGGTGGAAGCGAGTCCGACTGGGCTTCGGCGGCGGGCGGCGCCGCGGTGTCCGGAGCGGCCCGCTGCGGCGGGAGCGTGTCGGCGCGCACGGTGTCCGGCCGCGCCTGCGCCACCAGGGGCGCCCGGAAGCCGGCAACGGCCGACGCCAGGATCCACAGCGCGAGGGCCAGTGCCCGGGAGCACGCCCGGGTACCCATGGCGGCCCGGGACGCGAGGACGGTGATGGGTTCCACGGTCAGCCGGCGCGGCCCCTCACCCATTGCACCAGCAGTCGCGTGGGAAAGCCGTATCCGCCCTTGCGCTGGTAGGGGAGCTTGCCGTCTCCGTAGGCCGTCCCGGCGATGTCCAGGTGACCCCACGTCGTCTCCCCCACGAACTCGGAGAGGAAGCACGCCGCGGTGATCGACCCCGCCGGCCGACCACCCACGTTCATGAGATCGGCAGCCTCGCTCTCGAGCTGCTTCCGGTATTCGTCCCAGAGCGGAAGGGGCCAGCACCGCTCTCCGGATCGCGAGCCGGCCGCCCGGAGCTCCTCGGAGAGTGCGTCGTCGTTGGACATGACCGCCGCGGCGTGGTGGCCCAGGGCGATGACCACGGCGCCGGTGAGGGTCGCGCAGTCCACCATGGCGGCCGGCTCCATGCGGGCGCCCCATGCGAGCGCGTCGGCCAGGATCAGGCGTCCCTCCGCGTCGGTGTTCACGACCTCCACGGTCTTACCGGCCAACGTCTGGATGATGTCCCCGGGCTTCACCGCCGTGCCCGAAGGGAGGTTCTCGGAGGACGGAACGATGCCCACCACGTTCAGGGGCACGTTCAGCTCGGCCACCGCCTGCATGGCGCCCAGGACCGCCGCTCCTCCCGACATGTCGTACTTCATGTCCTCCATGCCGGAAGCGGGCTTGATGGAGATGCCGCCGGCGTCGAAGGTGAGCCCCTTCCCCACCAGGACGAGGGGGGGATCCCCCTCCTCGCCACCATGGTGCTCGAGGATGATGAGGCGAGCTTCCTGCTCGGAGCCCTGGGAGACGGCGAGGATGGCGTTCATCCCCTCCTCCCGCATGCGCGACTCGTCGAAGACCGTCACCGAAAGGCCTACCTCGTCTGCCATGCGCTCCGCCTCGGACGCCAGGTGCGAGGGGGTCGCGAGGTTTCCAGGGCGGAACTGGAGGGTCCGGGCGAAGTTCTCGCCTCGGGCGACGATGGCGCCGACGCGCACGCCCTCGGCCAGCGCCTCGGGAGCGCCGTCACCGAAGAGGTGGACCTCCTCCACCATGATCGCGGGTGCCTCTTCCGTGGGCGTTCTGAGCTCGGTGAAGCGCCAGGCCGCCAGGGCCGCGCCCTCGGCCGACGCTTGCCCCAGATCGGCGCCCTCCACGCCCGCGGAACCGTCCATCCAGACGGAGACGGCCTCCAGCTCCAGACGCTCGGCCAGCCGCACCGCCCGGGCCGCGAACCTCCGCGCCTGCTCGGCGTCGAACGACTCGCCCTTTCCCACCCCGAGGAGCGCCACGCGCCGGGGCCCGGGAGAGGCAGCATACAGCAGCACCTCGTCGCGCAGGCGGCCCTTCATGTCCCCCGAAGCGGTCGCCTCCACCACGGCTCCGCCCAGGGCGGCGTCGAGCTCGGAGAGGAAGCCCGAGGGCACACCCGCGCCCTCGAAGACGGGGACCACAAGAAGCGGTGCGTCGAGGGAGAGGGGATCTGCGTCGTTGAAGGCGACCCGCATGGAGAAGCTCGATGGCTGGGGTGGAGAGAGCCCGGAAGTTATTTCGATTCCGATCACAGGGGCAAGCCGAGGTTTACCCACCGCACACCCGTTTGGATCTTGGAGGTTCCAATGGCAACCAGGAGGTGCTCATGAGCTCGAACGTGGCAGTCGTGACCGGCGGTACGGGGGCCCTGGGAGAGGCCGTGGTGGAAACGCTCCTCGGCGACGGATGGACCGTGCACGTGCCCGTTCACGGGGAAACCGGAAGTGAGAAGCTCGCGTCTCTGCCCGGGGCCGAGAGCCGACTCCGCCTCACCCGCGCCGACCTGACGGATCCGGAGGAGGTGGACCGGCTCATCGCGACGGTCAGGTCGAAGGACGGACGCCTGGACCTGCTCTGCAACCTCGTGGGCGGGTTTGCCATGGGATCCGTGGTGGATACGGCCCCGGAGACGTGGGCGCGCATGATGGACATGAACGCCACCACCACGTTCCTGGCCGTGCGTGCCGCGGCGCCGCTGCTCCAGGCGTCGGGAGACGGCCGGATCGTGAACGTGGCGGCCGCCGCCGCGCTCGGAGGAGCAACGGCGGACATGAGCGCGTACCTGGCCGCCAAGTCGGCGGTGGTGAGCCTCACCCGGAACCTGGCCCGGGAGCTGGCCCCCCGGCACATCACGGTGAATGCCGTGGCCCCCACCATCATCGACACTCCCTCCAACCGGAACGCCATGCCCGATGCCGACCGTGCCACGTGGCTGGCGCCCGGCGAGATCGCACGGGTCGTGCGCTTCCTCGCGGGTCCCGACGCGGCCGTGGTTACCGGCAACGTTATCCAGCTCGGCAAGAGCTGAACCCGCCCGCCACCCCGGAGGCCCCGTCCTCGGCCTCCCCGGACCGGGGCTCGAGGCCCCCCGCGGCTTTGCTCGTACCCCTCAGAGGGTGTCGAGGAGAGACCGCCGGAGGGCAGCGATGGTGCCCGGACCCGTTCGGCAGCACCCGCCCAGCACCGTGGCGCCCCGGGCACGCCAGGCGGAGGCCTTCCCCACCAGATCTCCACCCGGCACTCCGGGACGCCACGTGCGGCTCGACGCGTCGTAGACCTCCCCCGAGTTGGGGTAGGCCACCAGGGGCCGGGTCGTGCCTTCGCGGGCGGCCTGCAGGAGGGGTGCGACCAGTCGGGGTGCCACGCAATTCACGCCCACCGCGGCGACCTGCTCCACGCCCTCGCACGCCCGGGCGGCATCCGCCAGGAGGCTGCCGTCCGCCAGATGTCGCTCGTCGGCACACTGGAAGCTGAGCCAGGCCCAGCGATCCGGAGTCTCCTCCAGGAGGCGCAGCAGAGCCCGGCCCTCCGCGAGGGACGGCAGCGTCTCGCACGCCATCAGGTCCACCTCGGTCCCGGCCAACAGGTGCCAGCGGCGGCGGTGCCAGGACACGAGACCGTCCTCGTCGAGATCGTACCGGCCGGTGTACTCCGAGCCGTCGGCCAGGAACGCTCCGTAGGGCCCGATGCTGGCCGCAACCATCGGCTTCTCTCGCCCGCGGCGGTTGGACACGTCCGCCCAGAAGGCATCCCGCGCCTCCACGGCCAGCGCCACGGCACGCAGAAAGAGCGCCTCGGCCTCGCCGTCGGACAG
This sequence comes from Gemmatimonadota bacterium, assembly GCA_050114675.1. Classification (GTDB taxonomy): domain Bacteria; phylum Gemmatimonadota; class Gemmatimonadetes; order Longimicrobiales; family Gaopeijiaceae; genus SZUA-318. The sequence continues at coordinate 4,011 of JASFRY010000188.1, forward strand.
CCCCCGCCGCCGGAATCCCTCGAAGGTGGCCTGATAGGTCACCGTGGCGATGCAATCGGCCCCTGCCGCCAGATACGCCTGATGTACCCGCTGCACCGACTCGGGCGCGTCCAGCAGGACCCGGGCCGACCAGAGGGGGTCGTCCAGGTCGTGGCCCAGAGACTCGAGAGCCGTGGCCAGCCCGCCGTCCAGGATGACGACACCCTGGCGCGCGAAGAAGGAGCTGAAGGGACTCGGAGGCACCATGACATACCAGGGTCGCACAGCCCGAGGACCGGTGCAATGAGGGCGGTGGATCCCACCGCACCTCCGCCCCGGGCGTCCGCTCGTCCTTCCCGATGTGGCGCGCAGGGAACCGCACCCGGTGGCGGTCGCTACGCCATCTCACCCCGGCGAGCAGATCCGCCGCGCGCCCGTCGGCGGGGCGCCCCGGGACTCCCGGAACGCCGCGGAGACCTGGGCTCGTCACAGCACCCTTCAGCGGTCTCCCGCACCAGGTGGTGCACCACCGAGAGGATGTCGCCGGTCTCGCGGTAGACCCGAAGCTGACGATCGGCGCTGGATCCGCCCTCCAGGATCGTCTGGGCGTATTCGACCTCCGCACGGGTACCCAGCTCGTCCACCACGTCGTCCAGGAACTCCAGCATCTCCCCGATGGCCGTCCGGACCGGCACCTCCTGCTCCCGTCCAAGGTGGATGAGCTTCCCGTCCAGCCCATAGCGCACCACCCGCCACTTGTTCTCCGACAGGAGCGACAGGGGGTAGGTGCGGAGCGTCAGGTTGTCCCGGCGCAGCTTCCACAGCTTGGCCACCAGGGCCTGGACGATGGCCACGATGCACACGGCTTCGTCCACCCGGGTGCACATGTCGGAGATGCGGAACTCCAGGGTGGGATAGAAGCCCGAAGGACGCACGTCCCACCAGATCTTGGACGGATCCTCCAGGGAGTGGGCGCGCACCAGGGTGTCCACGAGGCGCTCGTAGTCGGCCCAGGTGGCGAAGTCCGGCGGGGTGCCCGTGCGGGGGAACTTGCGCCACACCACGCTCCTGTACGACTTGAGACCCGTCGAGCGTCCCATCCAGAAGGGTGAGCTGGTGGACAGCGCCAGGACGTGGGGCATGAAGGAGCGGACCGCACGCATGACGTCGATGAGGAAGTCCCGGTCCTCGATGCCCACGTGGACGTGGAAGCCGAAGATCAGGTTCCGCCGGGCCAGGTCCTGGAGGTCCTCCTCGATGCCCAGATAGCGCACCAACGGCGTGATCTCCTGTTCCAGCCACGAGGCGAAGGGATGGGTCCCCGACGCCATGATGGCCAGGCCGTCGCGCCCCGCCAGCTCGTTGACGGTGCGGCGAAGGCGGATCATCTCCCGGCGCACGTCGGCAGGGGTCTCGCATACGCAGCTCCCCACCTCCACCACCGACTGGTGGAGCTCGGGCTTGATGTCCTTCACGGTCACCCGATCGTCTTCCAGGATCTGGGTGATGTAGGACCGGAGCTCCCCGGTGGTGGGATCCACGATCTGGAATTCTTCCTCGATCCCCAGTGTGAGAGAGGGAGATTTCGTCATGGGTGACCTCCGGCGCTGCGGGACGCGCGAAACCCGGGCAGGCCCGACGAGGTCGAGGAGCGTACCTGAAAGTACCGGGCTGGGCGTGTGGGCTTCAAGAGGAGCGCAGGGGGCGGACAATCGTGCTTTCGTCTTCCTTGCCCGCGGTGAATCTTCGGTTTATCTTCGGTATCATATTCGGTTTTTATTCGGCTCCAGGGTCTCCCGGCCCGACGGCTCGCCTTTGCGGTGGTGCTGGCTCCGCTTTCGAAGAGCGGTGGGATGACGACGTGACGGGCGTCGGGACCGGGGGGCCTTCATGTTCTCCAGGATGTCCCTCACCGCCATGGCCCAGACCCGGCACAGCATGCACCATGAGGGTCCCACCCACCCGGTCAGAGGGTGGGACGCTGCCGCCAGCCGCAGCCCCACCCTCTCGCCCTCCGACGCCGGCTCCCCGAAAGTCGGCGGCGGCGGGAGCCGCCAGGCGCTGTGCCTCTGGCTCCCCACGTTCGAGCTCCGCCTGGAGCTGGTGCGCACCCCGGAGCTGGACACGACCTCCGTCGCCCTCCTCTCCCCGGGCGAGAGCATCCGTCGTACCGTCTGGCAGGTGTCGGAGCGGGCCCACGACGCGGGCGTGCGCCCCGGACAGCTCGTCTCCCAGGCGGTCTCCCTCTGCCCCTCCCTCACCCTTCTGGAGCCCGATCCCGCCCACTACGACGCCGCCCAGGACACCATGCTCGAGGTCCTGGGCGAGCTCACGCCCGTCGTGGAGCCGTCGGGACGGGGACGGGTCTTCCTCGGAATGGACGGCCTGGGACGCCTCTACGGCTCCCCTCCGCGCCAGGCCGAGCGCGCCCTGAGCTCCCTTTTCCGGGTCTTCCCCCCACCCCTGGTGGCGTCCACCCGCGCGGGCATGGCGCCGGGGAAGTTCGGCGCCTGGGTGGCGGCGGCCTCGGCCCGCTCGGGCACGCCGGTGGTGGTCTCCGAGGAGGAGCTTCCCCGCTTCCTGGCTTCGTGTCCCGTGGGGACGCTCCCCGTAGACCCCGTGGTGGTCCAGCGCATGGAGCGCCTGGGCATGGCCACCCTGGGGGATCTGCGCCGCTTCCCCGAGCCCTCCCTGGTGGCCCAGTTCGGCGAGGACGGCCGGACCGCCCTGGCCTGGGCCAGCGCGCGGCGCATCGATCCGGTGCGTCCCTGGCATCGCCCCCGCCCCATCCGGGTCTCTCTGGACTTTCCCAGCCCCGTGGGGCTCGTCGAAACGCTCCACGGGGCCCTCCATCGGTTGGTGGAGCGCGCCCTTTCCCGTCCGTCCCGACGGGGACGGAGCGTGACGGCGGCACGTCTGGGCGCCCACCTGGAGGGCGGTGGCTCCTGGTTCGTGGAGACCGTCTTCCGGGAGCCTACGGCCCGGGAGGAGAAGATCGCCTTCGGCCTGCGCTCCAGGATGACCCTGTCCCCCCCACCTCGGGCCGTGGAGACCCTTCTCCTGGAGCTCACCCGATTCGGTGCGCCCTCTGCCCAGGCGAGCTTGTTCGACCGGAAGGAGCACGCCGGACGGGCCGAAGCGGGACATGAGCTCGCACATGGTGAAGTCCCTGTATCCCTTAAAGATGCGGTTCGTGAGTTGAAGCTTCGTCTAGGACATTCTCCCCTGTACCGCGTGGTGGAGGTGGACCCGTGGTCGCGGATCCCCGAGCGCCGCCACGCCCTTCTGAGCTTCGACCCGTGAGCGACGCCCCCCGCCTGCGTCCCCTGGACGGGCCCCGTCCCGTGGACGTTCGGACCGACGACGAGGGGGAGCCCCTCTATGTACGTCTTCCCGGCAGGACCGCCCGGAAGGTGACCGCTGTCCGCGAAGCGTGGCGCATCGACGACGAGTGGTGGCGGCAGGCCATCTCCAGGAGCTACCGCACCGTCGTCCTGGACGACGGACGCCTGGTAACCCTCTATTACGACCTTCTGAGCGGATGCTGGTACACGCAGAAGGGAGCGTGACACGCGTGGGAGCCGCCCCCCACATCACACGTCTGGAGCCTCTGCCGCCCCGCGGCCTTCGCGTCCGCATCCACCTGGACCGGGGAGATCCCCTGGAGGTGGCACTGGAGGCCCTGGAGCGTCTTTCCCTCGGTGTGGGGGA
>JASFRY010000189.1:0-7690 GCA_050114675.1 Gemmatimonadota bacterium
GGCGCGTTACGGCATCACGCCGGACCTCACCACCCTGGGCAAGGTCATCGGAGGCGGGCTCCCGGTGGGCGCCTACGGAGGCCGGGCCGACCTCATGCGCCAGGTGGCGCCGGAGGGGTCGGTGTACCAGGCCGGCACCCTCTCGGGCAATCCGCTGGCCATGGCCGCGGGGCTGGCCACGCTGCGCTATCTGCAGGAGGAGGCCGACGTCTACCCCCACCTCGAGTCCCTGGGCCGCATCTTCGACGAGGGCTTCGGGGAGCTGGGCCAGCGGCTGGGCATCCCGCTGCGTTGGAACCGGGTGGGCGCCATGGGGTCCCTCTTCTTCTCCGAGGACCCGGTGGTGGACTGGCCCACCGCCGCCGCGTCGCACCGCGAGCGCTTCACCGCGCTCTTCCACGGCTTCCTGGCCCGGGGGATCCACCTGCCCCCCAGCCCGTTCGAAGCCTGGTTCTGGTCCTACGCCCACACCCCCGAGGACGTGGAGCGCACGCTCCGCGCCGCCGAGGAGATCATGACCGACGAGGACTTTCCCCATGCCTGAAGGCGCCACCCTCTTCGAGGCGGCGTGCCGCGGCCGACGGGGCGATCGAGCCCCGGTCTGGATCATGCGCCAGGCCGGCCGCTACCTGCCCGAATACCGCAAGCTCCGCGAGACCGTGGACTTCCTCACCGCCACCAAGACGCCGGAGCTGGCTGCGCGGATCACGCTCCAGCCCATGGAGCGCTTTCCCCTCGACGCGGCCATCCTCTTCAGCGACATCATGACGCCGCTGGAAGGGATGGGCGTGGCGCTGGACTTCGCGCCGGGCCCGGTCCTGGAGGAGCCCATCCGCACCGCGGCCCAGGCCGACGCGCTGCGGGAGATGGACCCCGACGAGAGCACGCCCTTCGTCCTCGAGGCCCTGAAGCTGGTGCGCGCGGACCTCCGTCCGGACGCGGCGCTCATCGGCTTTGCGGGGGCGCCCTTCACCCTCTTCTGCTACCTGGTCCAGGGTGGGGGCTCCAAGGACTTCATGGAGGCCCGTGCCTTCCTCCGCTCCGAGCCCGAGGCCGCCTCGGGGCTCCTGGGCCGCCTCGGCCGCTCCATGGGCCGCTACCTGGTGGCGCAGGCCGAAGCGGGCGCCGACGCCCTCATGCTCTTCGACTCGTGGGTAGGGCTGCTGAGCCCATCGAGCTTCCAGCACTTCGTGCTCCCCGTCCTCAAGGAGACGGTGGCCTCCATCCGTTCCCGGGTGGACCGCCCCATCATCTACTTCGCCAACGGTGGAACGCAGCTCCTTCCCTGGCTCCACGAGGTCGGCGCCGACGTGCTGGGCGTGGACTGGGCCGTTCCCATGTCACGGGCCGTCGAGGAGCTGGGCGCCCACACGGTGGTTCAGGGAAACCTGGATCCCGCGGCCCTCTTCGCGCCCCGGCGAGAGCTGGGCACCGCCATCGACGCCGTGCTCCGGGAGGGCGCCGGAGCCCGGGCCCACATCTTCAACCTGGGCCACGGCATTCACCACGCCACGGACCCGGACCAGGTGGCTTATCTGGTGGACCGGGTCCACGAGACCTCGTCGCGTCTGAGCGCGGCGTAGAAGATCGGAGACCCGCCCCCGTGTCCACCGCCGTCCTCGTCCTGAACTTCGGAGAGCCCGACGAAGCCACCCTGGAGAAGGCCCGGCCGTATCTGGAGCGCATCTTCCTCCAGAACGCCGGTCTCGAAGGCCATGCCGACGAGGCCGCCGTGGCCCGAGCCCGCCAGCTGGCCCGGGACCGGGCGCCAGGCCTGGTGGAGGACTACGCCGCCATCGGCGGGTCCCCCCTGAACGCCCAGGCCGACGCCCAGGCGGCCGCGCTCCAAGTCGAGCTCTCGGGCCGGAGAGACGACATGCGGGTGTACTCGGCCTTCCAGTTCACCGAGCCCTCCATCGCCGACGCCGTGGCCGCCGCCCGCCGCGACGGAGCCGACACGGTGGTGGCGCTCCCCGTCTACCCCTTGTGCGGCCACTCCACCACGGTGGCGGCCATCAGAGACGTGCGGAACGCGCTGGACGCCATCCAATGGACCCCGCGCTTCGTGGGGATCGCCGGATGGCACGACCATCCCGCGTATCTGGGCATGGTGGTGGAGCACCTGCGCCACTGGGTCGATGCCCAGGGGCTCGACCTGGGTGATCCGGACACGCTCCTCTACTTCTCGGTCCACGGCACCCCGGTGCGCTATCTCTCCGAGGGGAGCCGATACGACCGGTACGTCTACGAGCACTGTCTCGCCGTTGCCCGTGGCCTGGGGGTCGACCGCTACCAGGTGGGCTTCCAGAACCACGCCAACCGCCGCATCCGGTGGACCCGGCCCGACAACGAGGACGCCATCCGGGAGCGACGCGAGCGACACCTGGTGGTGGTGCCCATCTCCTTCATGCACGAGCAGTCGGAGACGCTGGCGGAGCTGGACCACGAGCTGAAGGAGCTCGTCGAGGGACTGGGCAAGGAGCTCCACCGGGTGCCCGTGCCCCACGACGACCCTGCCTTCCCCCGCTTGCTGGCCGACCTCGTGTCCCAGGCGGTGGCCGACGACCCGGAGCGGACCGGGGTGCTCTCCCCCTGCCGTTGCTGCACCGTGGACAACACCTGGTGCACCAACGGCGCCCGGGACCTGCCGCCCTCCCCCTACGTGCCCGACGAGGGCGTCTCCGTCCCGGCATGATCGCCGTCGTCGGCGGAGGGATCACGGGCCTGGCCCTGGGCTACGAGCTCCAGCGGCTGGGCGCGGACTTCGTCGTCCTGGAAGCGTCGGACCGCCCCGGCGGGGTCATCCGGAGCGCCCGGGTGGACGGCCGGATCCTGGAGTGGGGCCCCCAGCGGACGCGGCTCACGGCCGGCGTCGGAGAGCTGGTCCGGGACCTGGGGATCGAGGACGAGATCGTGACGGCGCCGGCCGACCTGGACCTCTTCGTGTACCGCGCCGGCCGCCTCCGGAAGGTGCCGTTCGGCGCCCTGGACTTCGTCCGCTCCGACATCGTGGGCTGGCCCGCCAAGCTCCGCCTCCTCTGGGAGCCGTTCACGGCCGGCCCGGACCCCCGGGAGCGCGTCGCCCGCTTCTTCACCCGCAAGGTGGGCCGCGAGGTCTACGAGACCCTGGTGGCGCCCCTCTACGGGGGTCTGTACGCGTCGGACCCGGCGGACATGGTGGTGGGGCTCTCCCTGGGACACGTGCTCCGGGAGTTCGGGATCCGCCGGAGCCTCCTTCTCCCCCTGATTCGCCGGGGCGGGAGCATCACGCCCCCGGCGCCCCTCTCCTTCCGCGAAGGGATGCAGACGCTCCCCGACGCCCTGGCCCGGGCGCTGGGCGCCGACCTTCGCCTTCAGAGTCCCGTCCACGGCCTGTCCCGCCATGGAGACGACTGGACGGTGGAGCTGGACGAGGGCACGGTGGAGGCTGAGCACGTTGTGCTCACCGCTCCGGCTCCGTCGGTGGCTGGGCTCCTCGACGACGTGGCTCCGGACGCCGCCGCCGCCCTCCGGACGCTGGTCTACAACCCGCTGGCCGTCGTGCACCTCGACGCCGACACCCCGCTCAGGGGCCTGGGATTCCAGGTGGCATTCACCGAGGTGGACCTGGCCCTCCGGGGGGTGACGTTCAACGACAGCCTCTTCGGGCGGAAGAACGTCTACACCGCCTATCTGGGCGGCGCCCGCCACCCGGAGGTCACGACCATGGACGACGACGCCCTGGCCGCCCTGGCCGTGGACGAGTTCCGTCGGTGCACCGGCTACGAAGGACGACCCCTCGCGGTGGAGCGCGAGGCCATGCCGGCGTGGGACGCGTCGTGGAGCGCCCTGAAAGGGCTGACCCTTCCCGAAGGTCTGCACGTGGCGGCGAACTGGGCCAGCCGACCCGGGATTCCGGGCCGGCTGGCGGAAGCCCGCCGGACAGCCCAACGGCTGTCGGGCGAGCGGGCAGGCGTTCGCTGACGCCCTTTCGGCGTCAGCCTCTCCGGGGCTCCTCCCCCCTACCCCACCACCGTGAGCGGGATGCCCTGGTGGGCCAGGGCCCGCCGGGTGAAGTAGGTACCCACCGGCTCGGCCTCCCCCGCCTCCACCATCTTCCGGTATCGTGCCGGGATGTGTGCGCAGAACGGCTCCGCCTCGAGGGGATCACCGGTGACGGCGTAGGCGCGGGCTCGGCTCCCGCCGCACACGGGCAGGTACTCGCACACGGCACACTTCCCCTTGAGGAGCGAGCGGTCCCGGAGCTGGGTGAAGAGCGGGGCGTTGCGGTAGACGTCCACCAGGTCGTGGGTCCGGACGTTCCCCGCCGACTTGGGAAGGAAGCCCGAAGGGAAGATGTCGCCCACGTGGCTCACGAAGAGGAAGCCGTCTCCGTCGTTCACGCCGCGCGCCCGGCCGATCCCATCGCTCAGGGAATGGGCCACGCCGTCGGTGAGGACGTCGGAGGCTTCCCCCCGCATCCCCTCCCGGCGCTCCCGCACCTTGCGCTGGAGGACCACCCGGGAGTAGTGGGGCGCCGCCGTGGCCTTGATGTCGAAGGGCACCGTCTTGGCCAGGTCGTACAGCTCGTTGAAGACGCGCTCGAACGCCTCGGCGCCGGCCACGTCCTCGGGCCGCGCCCGCCCCATGGGGATCAGGAAGAAGACTTCCCAGAACACGATGCCCAGGTCGGACAGGAGGTCGGCCATGACCCGGAAGTCGTCCACGTTGTGACGCGCCACCACCGTGTTGACCTGGGTGGACATCCCGATCTCACGCGCCGTGCGCAGGATGCGCAGGCCGTGGTCGAACGATCCCTGCACCTGTCGGAACTCGTCGTGCACCGCCGCCGTGGAGCCGTCGAGGCTCACGGCCAGGCGCGCCATGCCGGCGTCGTGGAGCTCGCGCATGCGCGCTTCCGAGCAAAGGGGCGTCGTGGCCGGTGTGATGGCCATTCGGAGGCCCAGGTCGGTGCCGTACCGGGTGAGCTCGACGATGTCCCCGCGCTTGAGGGCGTCGCCGCCGGAGAACACGAAGATGATGGGGCCGAACTCCCGCACGCTGTCGAGAAGCCGCTTGGCCTCGTCGGTGGTGAGCTCGTCGGGATGGCGGTCGGGCCGAGCTTCCGCCCGGCAGTGCTTGCACGCCAGATCGCACGCCTGGGTGGTCTCCCAGATGACCAGGAAGGGCGCCTGGTCGAAGTCCCGGGGCATCCCCGGCATGCCGCCGCCACCGCCGTGTCCATGGCCATGTCCGTGGTGTCCGTGATGTCCGTTCCCGCCGGGGTGAGGCACGACGTTCCTCCGCGTAGGTCAGCGCGGATCCCTCGCGGTCCGCGCACGGATGGAAGTTGGCGGACGGGGTCCTGCGGGGCTGTCGGGCATGGCGTTCCGGCGGGGGTGGGGAAGATCCCAGGGCACCCTCCGTAGTTCCCGGGAGGCGCGCCTCCGGGATCTCCCCACGCGGCAGCGGCGACCCGTGTCGGGGAAAGTCCCACGCCCGCGGCCCTTCGGCTCGGGCGCCGACAAGCCGCCCGCCGTGCGAAACCGGACGCCCGCATCTGCGTACGTTCCTTCCGACCCGAACCCGGAGCTGCTCCCGTGATCCGACCCTCCCTGCGATCCGCCCTCACCCTCCTGGTGCTCTGTGCCCTTTCGAGGAACCCGGCCGCGGGCCAGAGCACCCTGCAGACGGCCCAGTCCGCCCTCCAGCAGGGCGACTTCCAGAAGGCGGCCGCGGCCCTGAAGGGCGTCACCTCCGCAGAGCCTGACAACGGCCTGGCGTGGGCGCTACTGGGATACGCGCTCCGCAACCTGAAGGACTTCGACGCCGCCGTCGCGGCCTACGACAAGGCCATTCCCCTGAGGCCCGGGGCCGGGGGCACCTTCTTCCAGGGCGGGATGGCCCAGGCCCAGGCGGGGCACCTGGACCGGGCCTTCCAGTGGCTCGACAGCGCCCGGGTCCTGGGCGTGGACGTGACCGGCGTGGACCTGGATCCGGCGGGAGACCTCCTGCGTGGGGACCCGCGCTATGCCTCCCTCTTTCCCGACGAGGCGGAATTCGCCGATCCCTTCGTGGAGCCGGTGAAGATCATCCGGGAATGGAGGGGGGAGCACCGCGGCGACCAGTTCGGGTGGATCGCGCGCAATATCGGCGACGTGGATGGAGACGGAGTCAACGACGTGGTCACGTCGGCTCCGTCCTGGGGTCCCGACGGATCGGCCGCGGGGCGGGTCTACGCGTACTCGAGCGGAAGCGGGAAGCTCCTCTGGACCGCCGAAGGGAACCCAGGCGATCAGCTGGGCCAGGGCGTCGAGGCCGCCGGAGACGTGAACGCCGACGGGATCCCCGACGTCGTCGCGGGAGCCCCGTACGCCGCGCGCGCCTATGTCTACTCCGGGATCGACGGCACCGTGCTGCTCACGCTGAAGGCCCCCGACGACGGGCCCCTGGGGCCCAAGGTGGCGGATCTGGGAGACGTGGACGGAGACGGTCACGACGACGTGCTGGTAGGCGCCCCCCGGGACGACACGTCGGGGGAGGACGCGGGCCGGGCCTACATCTACTCGGGCCGGGACGGCGCCGTCCTCCTCACCCTCTCCGGGGAAAAGGCCGGGGACAACTTCGGGTCCGCGGCAGGTGGCGTCACCCATGACGGCGAGCTCCTCCTGGTGGTGGGGGCGCCCAACGCCGGACCGGATGGCCGGGGACGCGCGTACGTGTACAAGGGCCTCACGACCCGGCCCTCCTTCGTCATCGAATCGGACCCGGAAGGCTCCCAGCTCGGCGGGATGTTCGTCTCCGTGGTGGGTGACGTGGACGGGGACGGCACACCCGACGTCTATGCCTCCGACTGGCCGGGGAACGGCCGGGACGGCCTCCCCGGCGCCGGACGCGTCTACGTCCACTCGGGGGCCGACGGCCATCGGCTCTACACCCTGACCGGGGAGCATCAGGGAGACGGTTTCGGCATCGGCGTGGCCGACGCCGGGGACGTGGACCGGGACGGCCACGACGACCTGATCATCGGCGCCTGGCAGTTCGCCGGTGCGGCGCCGTCGGGGGGGAAGGTCTACCTCTACTCGGGCCGGGACGGCTCGCTGCGCCGCGTCATCACCGGCAAGGTCATGGCCGAGACCTTCGGATTCGACGCCACGGGCATGGGGGACGTGGACGGCGACGGCGTCCCCGACCTCCTCCTGACGTCGGCGTGGAGCGCCGTGTCCGGGGCGCACTCGGGACGGATGTTCATCGTGTCGGGCACCTCCGGCGCGCCGCCCCGCTGACGCTTCGACGCGGTGCCCGTCCCCTCGAGGGGACACGCCCCCTCCCGGCACCGCAACGGGGGCGCGAAAGACCGCCGTGCACGGGCCTTTTCCGTACCGTGAGCCGCGGCACGGTCTCTGCCTGTATTCCCTGATGAAGGGCGGGTCAACACCTGATTCCGGGGAGATGAAGATGGGACGCGGCACATACAGGACAGCGACCCTGGCGGTGGCCGTGCTGGCCACCCTCGCGGGAGGCGTGGACGCCCAGATGCGGGGTCCCGACCTCCCTGTGGGATACGTCGGCTTCGAGCTGGCAGGCGCCAATCCCGTTGGCGAGCTGGGGAGCTACATAGATGCGGGCTTCGGGGGGCAGATCTTCGGCGCCATTCCCGTGGAGCCCTCGCGGCACGTGCGCATGCGTGCCGACTTCGGATTTCTGATCT
>JASFRY010000190.1:0-7684 GCA_050114675.1 Gemmatimonadota bacterium
CCACCCGGTCGGGATGGCGCTCCATGCCAGCACGGGCAGCGGCGATCTCGGAATCGAAATCACCCAGCGCGTGGTGAGCATGGGCGAGCACAGCGTAGTAGTCCCACCACCCCTTCATGGGCTCACGATCGGGATCCAGCGACTCCAGAGACTTGACGGCCGCGCCGGCGTGATTCTGTCTCATGGCCCAGTTGGCGTGGCTGTAGGCGGCCTTCGTCCCCGGGTAGTCCTTTGCGACGGAGGCGACGATCTCTTCTCGTCGATTCCAGTCCTGCTCCATCCCCGCCCCATAGGCGTCGATCATTCTCTGGTAGTAGTCACTGAACTGACCTCGGTGCTCCACTACCAGGCTCCAGAGAGAGTCGCGCATGGCGCTCATGCCGGCGTTCCCGGCGACGATGTACCCCACGTACAGCGGCGTCACGAAGGTCGGGTCCAGCTCGTGGGCGCGGAGGAAGTGGGGTATGGCCGCCCGGTAGTCGTTGGCCAGGTACAGGCGCAGCCCCTCGGCGTGGGCAGCGATGGCCTCCGGGCTGGTCTCGGGGATGTCCTGCGCAGGGGCCGCGTCGGGGAGTCCCAGCGCGAGGCACGTACAGGCAATGAGCATGACGGGTCTCATCGGTCACCTCCAGTTCACCGTTGGAAACGGAGAGACCTGCCGCCCCTTCGCGTAGGCGGTCAGGCCTACGGATGCTGATTGGTCGGAGGCGGACCCGAAGCCCCAGCGGGGTGCGCGGGCATGGAGGGGTGGGGGGCCTGCTCCAAGGAGAATGCGCCCGCCGGGAAGCGAAGGCAAGGAAGACAGTGCGGGCGCAGGCGGTCCCGGGGGAAAGACGCTGGTCCGCGGATGGCCCGATCAGAAATGACAAGGGTCCCGCACGATCAACATCGTACGGGACCCCGGGCGCTTTAGCGTTTTGATCACCCGGCTGCAATCGCCAGAAAACGCCGGAGTGCTTCCCGGTTGAAGCACGTTGAATAATACCACGAACGCGGTCGGGAGGTTCCCCCTCAGGAGGCGCCCTCGGGGGCCCCTCCCGCGGGACCCGCGTCCCTCAAGGCTTCTTCCATGAGCATGCCCATGCGGGCGTAGCTGTCCATGGCCACGGGGAAGCTCTCCTGGATGACCGCGGCCACGTCCGGGAGGTCCCTGCCGGGGGCAATCTCCTCCACGGCGGAGCCCGCTCCCTCCCCCCATCCGAAGAACATGAGCGTGAGGAGCGCGCCCCCCAGCTCCTGGTCCAGATCCTCTGGGAACGGGAGATCCCACAGCTCCTCCAACCACATATGCCCCTCCCGGAAACCCCGGGACCATCCCGCCACCGGCGCATCGCTGTCGAGGTTCGAGACCGGGTCGTCCCGGAGCCGGCAGTCTCGGGGCAAATGGGGCTTCCCACCGCGGGCCGAGCCCACGACCTCGTTGTAGATGCCCATGAGGGTGCCCAGAATCCGCTCCGCCTCCTTCGTCGTGGCGAACTCAGGCTCCCTCTCCCCGAAGATCTCGGGAAGCCACTCGGAGGGAGGGACGAGCTCCGGCGCACAGGCGACGGCGAACAGAAAGCCCTGCGCCTCTCCGAGGGAGAGCGCGTCTGCGGCGCAGCTCGGCCCCTCGAGGAACGCTGCGAGGGCCGCGCGGTCGCGTGGCGTGGGGGGACGGGATGGGATCATGGGCGATCGAGGCGAAGGATGTGATCCACGTGTGGCGCGCCGGGCCATCGGCACGGGTGAAGGGATAGGATAGGGCTGCGGACCCCGCGGGGTCGAGGCCCACCCACCGTGCTGCGGTACCTTCTCCCCCCGAGACTGATATCGTGTACCACATCATCCGCTCGGTACAATACGGAGATTCTGTGGCTCACGACCGCCGCGACTTCGATACACGAACCAGGCTCCGCCGGTTTCTGGGGCGAGCCGACCTGGGCACCGCGCTCGCCTATCTCATGGTGGCGGGAGTCGTGCTTTGGGCCGTCGTCGCCCTGGGCCGCGACGTCGCGCGCCACGTGGCGGCCATGGAAGCGTGGGTGGCCGCCCAGGGGGCCCTGGGGCCCATTCTCTTCGGCCTGCTCTTCGTGGCCGTCACGTCCCTCCTTTTCCCGGAGTCCGTGCTGTCCATGGCCGCCGGTGCGCTCTTCGGGCTGACGGAGGGCTTCGTGGTGGTGCTGGTCGCCAGCCTCGTGGCGGCGGTACTCCAGCACCAGGTGGCACGCCGGCTGCTCGAGGCCCCCATCGAGAGGTGGGTGGAGGGGCGCCCCTCACTGGATGTGCTCCAGAGGGCGGTGCTCCACGACGAGGTGCGGCTCCAGGCCCTCCTGCGCCTCACCCCACTCAACCCGGCTTCCGTCAGCTACCTCATGGGCGCCGCCGGCGTCAGGCTCGGTGGCTTCGTCATGACCTGTCTGGCGTTCGTCCCCATGCTTTTCGTGGAGACATACTTCGGATATGCGGGCAAGCACGTGGCGGGGATGGCAGGCTCGATGGGCCACGGCGTGCTGGTCCATGACATCGTGGGCGGTCTGGGGCTGGCCGTGTCGATCCTGGTCGTCGTACGGATCTCCCGGATGGCGCGAAGGGCCGTGGAGGAGGCGGTGGAGCGGGAGGAGGTGGGAAGGAGCGGAGATTGATTGCGCCTTGAGGCGGCGGTCTTCCCGGGCCAGCATCACGTTCGAAGGCTTCATGTCGCGGTGCACCACACCGTGCCGTCGGGCGCAGTCCGGGGCCTCGGCGATCTCGCGGGCGAGTCTCAGCCCCTCGAGCAGGGCAATCGCTCCGTCGGCCAAGCGCTCCGATTGAAAACCCGCCCGACGGCTCGGTCTCGCGAAGGGTTACCGGCCGTCCTCCCGTCACCCTTCCACAGGTAGGCTCGCCGACTCCATCTCCAGGAGCTGCCTCTTTCGCTGCTGGCCCCACCGATACCCCCCGGCCCCCCCTTTGCCGGGCACGACCCGGTGGCATGGAATCACGAGCGCCGCACGGTTGCGGGCACACGCCCGGGCCACCGCCCGGGCAGCCCCCGGCTTCCCGATGGCCGCGGCCACGTCGCCGTAGGTGCGCGTGCTCCCGTACGGGATCTCCTGGAGCACCCGCCAGACCCGCCACTGGAACGTGGTGGCCTGCACGTCCAGGGGAATGGCCAAGTCCCGCGTTCGTCCCTCCACGAAGGCGACCACAGCCTCGATCCACGCACTCAGCTCGGGCTCGCCGGCCTCGATACGGGCGGCAGGATACTCCCGGCGCAGATCCGCCAACATGCCGGTCTCGTCTTCGCCGAGGCTCACGGCGCAGACGCCCCGCTCCGTCGCCGCCACCAACACGCGCCCCACCGGCGTGGCCGCCGTGGCGTAACGGATTCTCATCCCCCTGCCACCGGCCTGGTATGCCCCGGGGGTCATGCCCAGGTGGGCGTCGGCCTGCTCGTAGACCCGACTCGACGAGCTGTACCCCGCTTCGAAGGCGGCCCGGCTCACTGTCTCGCCGTCCCGTAGCTGTTCCCGCAGCCGATCGGCCCGCTTCACCTCCAGGTACTGACGGGGTGTGAGCCCAACATACCGCTTGAACGTGCGTTGCAGATGGAAGGGGCTCACGTGCACCACCCTGGCCAACTCTTCGAGCGTCACCGTCTCGTCCACATGCTCGTCGAGGTAGGCGCACGCCGCCCGGACGCTCCGCAAAGCCGACGAGGCCCTCTCGCCCCGGGGGCGGCATCGCTTGCAGGGCCGGTACCCTGCCGCCTCCGCCACCTTGGGCGACGGGTAGAAGTCCACGTTCTCCCGTCTGGGCGTCCGCGACGAACACCCGGGACGGCAGTAGATGCCCGTGGTACTCACGGCATAGACGAACCGACCGGCGAGGCTGGGATCCCGCTCGACCACCGCCCGCCATGCCATCCCTGCCGGGGGCATTCCGCCCCGCGCCGATGTCGACATGATGTCTCCCTCCGTCGGTTGCCTTCGGCCGACCGGGTTCGACCCCGTTCCGTCACTTGGGCGAGATCCGTCCGGCGTCCACGGAATACTCTGAGCCATGGGCTCCCATCCGGCCATCCGTATCTTGCGCATCAATTCCAGCCCCTGACCTCGCGCCTTCATCGGACCGTGGTGCTGAATTTCAGCACGATGCTGTTGCGGCTGCGCGGGGACCCGAGGGGCACTGACGCAAGGTCCAGGTGCCCCGTGGTGAAGACCAGGTACACGTCCGTGCCCTCCCGGATCATATACCGGAAACGCATGTTGCCGCCGGTCATCCCCGTGGCGTTGTTACGCTGCACCAGGACGTTCACCGAGAGATGGGTGTCGGGGGAAACGCGGGCCCGGGCCCGGGTCACGTACGCGGTGTAGCCCTGATCCCGCGACGGAAACCAGATGCGGTTGACCTCCATGGCGCCGCTGAGGAGCAGGTAGCGCGACACGGTCCATGTGGGGACGATCGCCGCCGTGGCGCGATACCCGTCGAAGAAGGCCCCACCCGACACCTCCACGGTGCTCCATGCCGCTCGCCCGTTGGGCGTTTCGAGGGTGAGACCGCCTTCCACGTAGTCGTGGGAGCCCGCAGGAATGACCGCGTTTCCCAGCCGGAACGGCTCCAGCACGCCCTCGTGCCGCCAGGTCAGGTTCAATTGGCCGCCACCGCCACCGCGGCGGTCGCCGAACCACGTCACCCCTGCCTGGGCCGACTCGATACCGCCCCCGTCATTGCGTCGGGCCACGGATCCCTTCACGCGGACGCCGCTCGACTGGAAGGTGCCGCCGCCGAAGCGGCCGTACTCGATCCCCAGGGCACCGGTGGTGAGGCCCGCGCGCCGCACGAAGCCCAACGCAGGGTCGAATCGGGACCCGATGTAGGCCACCTCGCCGCTGTAGGACCACCCCCGCTTGTTCCTCCGCTCCAGGCGCACCCGACCCAGCGTCTCCTCGGACGACACGTGCCCGTTGTTCGTCGGCGTGAGGCCGGCCTCGAAGCTGAGATAGCTGTCACCCACGAGCTTCAGGACGCCGTCCAGACCCCCGGTCCATCGGCTGGTCCCGTGCGTGGACGCGGTCACAATGCCGCCCACGTACGAGTCCATCGCGCCGACGTTCCTTCGCACGCGGAGAACTCCCTGGTTGGCAGTGCCCTGGCCCTCGGGGCCGTCGGTCTGCAGATCCAGGGCCCCCACGTCCCACTGTCCCAACCGTCCCACCAGGCGGGCTCCACCCAGGACCCGGAGGGGGGACCCGCCGGGATCCAGACCGATCCGACGGCTGTGGAAGAGGTGAATGTCGTCGCCGGCATCCAGGGAGAATGTTCCCGAACGCTCCAGGAAGAAGGAGCGCTTCTCGGGCTTGAGCAGGTCGTAGCGCGTGAGGTTGACCTGCGCGTCGTCGATCTCGGTCTGGGCGAAGTCCGTGTTGAGGGTCAGGTCCAGGGTGAGGTTGCTGGACAGACCCAGCTTGGCGTCCCCCCCGATCTCCCGGACGAGCGAGCGGGTGTCCTCCGGATCGGCGCCCGGAGCCGGCATGACCTGCTCCGTCCCGGCGAGGGCATAGGGTCGAACGTACAACGGCGTCCGGTCATCCACGCCTTCCATCCGGAGGGGGGCGGCCAGCGACGGCTTGTACTGGGCCACTGCAGGGCCCGGCCGGATGTCGGGAAAGACGTGACGCTCGCCGCTCCGGGAGATATAGCGGCCGGCGATGACCCCCATGGTCACTGAGCCGTCCATGTCGCGGTGGAACCGCAGGCTGGTGAGGGGGATCCGCATCTCCGCGGACCAACCCCGCCCGTCCCGCGACGTCGCCGCGTCCCAGAAGGAGTCGTATTCGAAGTGATTCCACGCCGAGCCCTCGGCGTTGGCTGTGATCGCCCCGTCCACCCGAGCCCCCAGCGGCGTCACCAGGAACCAGACGGCGTTTTCCCGGTCGTGAAACGTGTCGATGACCAGGTTAACGAAGTCGTCGTCGCCGTCTTCATCTCGCACCAGCGCGTTTGCGCGGATGGCCGTCGGGTCCGTCTCGAAGCAGCGCGCCGACAGGTACAGGTACGTCTCGTCGTGAGCCAGGCGGATCTCGGTGTGCTGGCTGGGATCGGCTCCGTACTCCGGAGCGAAGACCACCAGGGGCAGCGGCCGCACCCGGGCCCACGCCACCTCGTCTACCCGGCCGTCCAGGACGACGGCGTCGGTGAGGCGGGGAATGAGCCGGGCCTCCTGGGCCCCCAGGGCCTCGGCGCCGCTCATGGAAAGGCTCACCACGAGCCAGGGTACCAGGCTCTGGGCCGTGGCGATGAGGAGATTCGGCTTCATGGCAGTGACCTCCGCAAGGGGTGGCCCGGTCACCCCGACCGGGTCCATGTCTCGGAGACCAAAGCTCCACCAACCCGTGGGCCCGCTCTATCCGGATCTTGCGGTTCAATCCCGTCGCTTTCCCCCTCCGGACTCGGGCCTTGCAGCGCACGTCGGCCGTTCCGCATCATGCTTCCCCGGTCGAACCACCACACCGCTCACACGTACGCCGAAACCTCAGGGAGACGATCATGGGAGACCACGCAGCATGGTAGAGCGGATGGGGCTGAGGCCCCTGCAACCCAGGGACCTCGCTTGGCTCTTCGGAGGTCCGACGGTCCTCAACGCCATCGCTTGCCGGGTCGTCATCCCTCGAATAGACGCCCGGAACGCGCTTCCTATCGAAGCGAACTACTTCCTCAGCGTGGGGCTCCTCGTGTTGGTGCCCATGTTCGCCGTGGCCCTCGTGCTGAGTGCGCGGGAGACCGGCTCGTCCCACATCCGGGACCTTCTTGCCCGGATGCGGGTCCGCTCGATCCGCAGGCGGGACTGGCTGTGGACGGTCCTCACATTCGTCGGGCTATCCGCTGCGTCGTTCGTGATCGCGAACATCCTGATGCCGCAGGTGGGCCTGGACGCGAAGCCCTTCTTCTTCCGCAACATGCCCCTGGCTCCAGAGAACCGCTGGATTCTCGGAGTGTGGCCCCTCTTCTTCTTCTTCAACATCTTCGGCGAGGAACTCTTCTGGAGGGGCTATATCCAGCCCAGGCAGGAGTTGCTCACCGGAAGATGGACCTGGCTGATCCACGGCATCCTCTGGGCAGTGTGGCACATACCGATGGGGTTGGATCTTATCGTGGCATCGCTGCCCATCTTCTTCATCCTGCCAGCCGTGGTGCAGCTGACGAAGAATACCAGCGTCGCCATCGTGGTTCACGCTGTCTTCGGTGCGTTCGGGTTTCTAGGGCTCGCCCTGGGGCTGATTCACTAGTGTCCTGTCCCGGAAGTTCGTCGGCACTCGTGCACCGCTGCATCCACCGTGG
Source organism: Gemmatimonadota bacterium (assembly GCA_050114675.1). Classification (GTDB taxonomy): domain Bacteria; phylum Gemmatimonadota; class Gemmatimonadetes; order Longimicrobiales; family Gaopeijiaceae; genus SZUA-318. Next base: position 7,300 of record JASFRY010000190.1, read on the forward strand.
TTGCGGTGCTCCTCCTCGAAATAGCGCTGCTCTTCCTCGTCGTCGGGCCTTACCACGCCGGCGCATCGGCACCCTCGGTGCGCAGGAGCCAGCCTCCGGACTCATCGCACGCATCCCGATTTCGCTGCCGTAAGCCGGTGGCGCACCATCGACCTGATGCGCTGGTACAGAGAGGTACGAACCGGTACGGGAGAACAATGTTCGGCCCCGACGGAAGACTCCGGCTGCAGGCGCTTCTCCGCCTCACGCCCCTGAAGCCGGCTTCCCCGTCAGCTACCCCATGGGCGCCGCCGGCGTCCGTGACATCCTGGACGGTTCGGGGCTGGCCGTGTCGATCCTGGTCGGCGTGGGGATCTCCCGGATGGCAAGAAGGGCCGTGGAGGAG
>JASFRY010000191.1:0-7674 GCA_050114675.1 Gemmatimonadota bacterium
TGCCGGGAAGCGACTGCACGTAGAGCTCGGTGGGCTGCACGTTGGCCCGGGCGTATTGGGCGGACAGTCGTGCGGGCCCCGTCCGGTCCGTCGGGTCGAAGAGGCAGCCCCAGTCGAAGCGGCCCGGTGCCGCCTCGTTGGAGTAGATCCGGAAGACGTCGTTCACCAGGAAGGCTTCGCCCAGCTCCTCGATGCGCGCGTTGTGCGCCTTCTGGTCCAGCTCCTCGGGGGTCTGGGTACGATCCCGGGGGATATGGCCCTGCATGCATCCGTTGATGTAGGCCAGGCTGCGCGGGGCCTTCTCGGGGTCCTCCGACCACCCCTCCCGACAGAGCAGGTGCGACAGGTCGAACCAGACGTCGAAGTTGGAGACGTCGTAGCAGCTCACCGAGGGAGATGCCCGCTCCTCCTCGAACCCCATGTCCCAGGCAGTCTTGGTGAACCACATCTGGGCGGACTGGGTGCGCACCCGCGCGATGTTGTCCACCATGGCCTTCCACGCGGGCCGGGCCTCCATGAGCTCGGAACAGACATAGGGATGGGCGCCCAGGGAGATGCCGAGGATCAGGACGTCATAGTCCTGGCCTGCCCGGATCTCCATCTCGTCGATCTCGGGCCCGTACCAGTCCTCGAAGTTGACCCCTTCGGACCGGTACCGCTCCCCATCCCGCAGCTGTTCCCAGTGGGGGACGCTGGGCCAGCAGGCCAGCCCCTTCACGTCCACCAGCGGATCGTACCGGTCACGGCCGGCCGCCAGCTCGGCCTGCCGGGCGATGGTCACCGACCCGATGGACTCGCCGTCCTCCGAGACGTGGAGCCCCTTCACCTTCCGGAAGAACTCGAACTTCACCCCGCGCCGCTCCAGGACCTGGTACAGGGGCGTGAAGATGGTGTCGCCCATCCCCGCCTCCATCTGCCAGAGGAGGGTGCCCTTGGTGGTGAGGGCCAGCCGGAGGAGCGTGTAGGCCACGACGCCGGCGTCGAGGCGGGGCTTGGTGGTCTCCCCGTCCTCGAAGGCGAAGTCCGAGTTGTACAGGAGCATGGCGAAGGGGGAGTTGAGCGCGAGGGATCGCTCGGCGTCCCTCCCCCCGGGCTCGTAGGGTGACGAATCCTCCACGGCGTCCCAGACGATGTGGGGCCGGAGCCACTCCCTGAAGTCCAGGTGGGCGATGGTCTGGAAGCCCTTGGTCACCACCTCCTCCCGGAGCACCCCCCGGAGAAGCCCGAGCCCCAGATTCACCGGAGCCCACGCTTCCCGGATCTCCACGTCGTCCAGGTGCTTGCGCACGTGCCACCAGTGCATGGTGACGAAGAGCCGGCTCACCTCCACGACCATCAGGAGGAAGAAGTGGATCAGGGCGTGGAAGAGTTGCTTCACGCCTCGGGGCATGAGAGGTCCAACGAAGCGGTAGAAGAAGCCCAGCACGGCGAAGACCGCGTCCAGGACGTGGCCCCCCACGTCCACGAACAGCATGGTCAGGTAGTGCTCCACATTCCGGAGGAGCCGCGCCCAGAATCCCGGAGGCCGCCGGTGGTGGAGCCGGGCCGCCCGCCGCGATTCGTCGAACCAGCCCCGGAGCACCTGGAGCGCCTCGCTCACGTAGACCCACATGGGGAGGAGCAGGTGCTTTCCGGGAGAGCCCGGGCGCTCGGGGTTGCGCACCGACTCGATGGTCCAGGGCTTCCACGTCCCCTGGAAATGCTCCATGAGGGACATGGGAGCCTCGGCGGGTTTGAAGGCGTCCCACCAGGTCGCCAGAGGAGCTCCCGGCGGCCGATCGAGCTCCTCGTACGCCGTCCGGATGGCGTGGAAGGCGTTGTCGTACACACCAGACCAGAAGTGGATGCCGTGCTCCTCGATGCGCGCGCCTGCGTCGGGATTCCGGCCGCTGGCGCCCTTTCCCCCCAGCCTCCACCCGAGCTGGTAGACGGTGACGTCGTACTTGCCCCTGAGCTCGGGCTGGGTCAGCTCGAAGGCGGTGGTGATGGCGCCCACGCCGCCTCCCAGGATGGCCACCTTGGCGGGGCCCCCGCCGGTAGGTACCTCGATGCGCGGCGGCGGCTTGCGCGTCGCCTGCCTGGCCCGCCGCCGGGCTTTCCGATCCACCAGGGTGGCGAGGTACGGAGCGAGGAGGATGAGCGACGAGAAGAGGGCCGCCGCCACCAGCAGCGCGGTGGAGCCCGGGCCGTCCCGGCCGGCGATGCCCAGCTTGCCGAAGGCGATGGTCCCCGAGAGGAACATCCACGCAGGCGCCACGAGAAGGCCCAGCTCCAGGTGGTTGTCGAAGCGGAGGCGCCGCGCCTGGAGGAGGACCAGGACCAGCGGGCCCAGAACGACCGCCGCGATGGCGACCCTCTGGGCGGTCACGCCGGTCATGAAGGAGGTGTAGCCCTCCATGACCGCGAAGAGCACCGCCATGGCCACGGCCGCCAAGGCGATGAGGAGACCCAACTGAGCCCAGCGGCCACGCCCTTCGCCACCGAACACGTGCTGGCCGACCCGGACCGCCATGGAGATGGTGACGACGATGGCGAACCAGAGGAAGAAGTTGTCGAGGGGAACGTTGAACCACAGGGCCTTGTCGCCGTGGGGGACGCACCAGGTCCACACCCCGATCCCGCCAAAGGCCTGCCCCGCACCCACGCACGAGTCACCCAGGGCCTGGACCCACCGGCTGTTGCTGGAGACGGGGTCGATGACCAGGTCCATGGACACAGCCACGGCGCCGTCCAGGAAGGGCCGCTGCCACCACGGGAGCCTCAGCAGATCGCTGGTCCGCATGGACACGAAGATGAGCGACGCCCAGGAGCAGCCGATGGTCAGAGGGACCCACCCCGGGCGCTCGCCGAACATGACCAGGAGCTCGGTATAGTAGTACGAGTGGGCGGACCGGATCTCCAGCAGCTCGGCCACGATCCCGTATGCCGCGATGACCAGGAAGCTCATGGTCATGTAGCGGCTGAGGAGGTAGGCACGGCCCAGGTAGTGGACCGCGAGCGCGTAGGCGATCACGCTGGTGAGCACGACCTGGCCGACGGGGAGGTTCATGCGTGACGCGATACCTCATCTGGGAGGGGGGCAGACGCCGCGAGCGCAGGCCGGGCAAACGAGAGAGTATGGCGTGGTGTGCTGGGCTCACAAGGGTGGCGATGCCAGGTGTCCGGGACGACCGACCCCTGCGTCTTCTCAGCCGATCGGCGTGAGCCCGGTCGGCGCCATGATGTGCCAGAAGCGCGGATGCTCGCGGAGCGGCTCCCACAGCGGCCTACGCAGCACGGTCAGCACGAACCCATCCCGCTCCTCGACCGCCAGCTGGAGAAGGTCCGCGGCCCGGTCCACGTCCCCGGCGGCCATGGCGGCCCCGGCGCGGAAGCACCCCCCTACATACTCCGCCGTGGCCCGCGCCTCGAGCTCGGCGTGCAGTGACGCGGCGCGCGACCGCTCTCCCATAGCGCCGTACGCTTCAGCGAGGAGGGTGAGGCTGATGGGACTGCGCCCCGACATCGTGAGCGCGGGCGCCGCCGCCGCTACCGACCCCTCGGGGTCGCCTCCCCACAGGCGGCTGCTTTGGAGCGTCCAGCGGGCGAGGAAGGAGCTCGCATCCAGTTCGATAGCATGGATCGCCTCTCGCTCGGCATCCGCGACGCGGCCGGCCAGGACCAGGCTGAGGGAGTACATCCCCACCGCCCAGGCGTTCAACGGGTCGGTCTCGACGGCTCGGGCGCCCTCGGCCACCGCACGGTCGCTGGTGGGGTGATAGAACGACAGCAGCCACAATGCGCGCTCGCATCTCGCCCGGGTGTGCCCGGGATCGGCCGCCAGAGCACGCTCCCAGTACGCCGCCGCACTTGCCGCGTCGAAATCATAGAGCATGGCCACGTCCGCGAGGGTCGCCAGCGCCTCCGCGTGGTCGGGTCGGAGCCTCAGCGCACGCTCGGCCGCTGCTTTGGCCCGGGGCATCGTCTCGCGGGGTGGTGCCTGGCCATAGAGGCCCCTGAGCCGCGACGAGTCCGCCAGCATGGCCAACGCATCCACATAGTCGGGATCCAGGGCCACCGCGCGCTCGAAAAGTTCCCGCGCCCGCACCACCGCCGTGCCTCGCCGCAGCTGGGCGGCTCGGCCCTGCAGGTACAGATCGTAGGCCTCGAGATTCGCCGTTCCCGCTGCCCGAAGCTCCGCCCCACCGCCCACGAGCGTGATCTTCAGCGCCTCTGCGACGGCCGCGGCGATCTCGTCCTGGATGGCGAAGATGTCGGTCAGCTCCCGATCATAGCGCTCCGACCAGAGGTGGTAGCCGTCGGCGACGTCCACCAGTTGAACCGTGATCCGCACTCGGTTGCCGGCACGCCGCACGCTCCCTTCGAGCACCGTCGCGACGCTCAGCTTCTCGCCCACGATCCGGAGGTCCTCGCGGGCTCCCTTGAACGCGAACGCGGACGTGCGCGCCGCCACCCGCAGCCCGCCCATGCGCGAGAGGACGTTGGTGATCTCGTCGCTGACCCCGTCGCTGAAGTACTCTTCCTCCGGACCTCCGCCCACGTTGGCGAAGGGCAGAACGGCGATGGACGGTTCGGGACCGCTGGCCGCACGGCCCGGCGCTGCGGCCAGGGCCTGGGCGAAGGCCTCCACGCCGGCAAAGCGGTCCGCAGGGTCTCTCGCCATGGCCCGGGCCAAGGCCGCTTCGAGCCGCGGCGGTGCGGTACCCCGAACCTCTGACAGCCTCGGCGGCGGCTGGGTGAAGCGCTGGACCAGGATCGCCTCCGGCGTGCTCCCGGAGAACGGCGGCCGGCCCGCGATCGCCTCGTAGAGGACGCACGCGAGGCTGTAGAGGTCGGTCCGCCCGTCCAGCTCCGGGTCTGCGGAAACCTGCTCCGGACTGACGTACAGCGGTGTGCCCAGGGGAATGCCGGTCTGGGTCAGCCGCTCGGCACCCGCAGCAGCGACGGCGATCGCAATGCCGAAGTCCGCGACCAACGCATGGCCATTCTCCAGCAGAATGTTGTCAGGCTTGATGTCCCGGTGGATCACGCCACGTCCGTGGGCGTAGGCCAGGGCGTCGCAGACCTCGGCCGCCAGGCGCAGCGCCTCATCCAGCGGGAGCTCGCCCCCGCGCTCCAGGCGGTCGCGGAGTGACTCGCCCTCGACCCGCGGCATGACGTAGTACAGCAGCCCCGCAGCCTCACCCGAATCGTAGAGCGGTAGGATGTTGGGGTGCCGGAGGCCGGCGGTGGTATGGATCTCCCGCAGAAAGCGGTCGGCGCCGAGGGCCTCGGACATCTCCGGCCGCAGGACCTTGAGCGCTACCTCGCGGTCGTGCTTCACGTCGTGGGCGAGGTAGACGGTGGCCATGCCGCCCTGACCGAGCTCGCGCTCGACCCGGTAGCGGCCTGCCAGGGCAGCGTTCAGCCGTTCGATGATGTCGCTCATGGACTCCACGGGCAGGTGTGCGTGGGCCCGGGGCAACGGCGCGCACGGCGGACCAATGTACGGATCGCTCGTGGCCCGGGCCAGGCGCCCGCAGGGACTGAACAGCCTTCCCACATCCGGGCCGAACCGGCAAAGAGCGGGTTTCGGCCCGAGTCTTGCTTGAGACTCAATCGTCGGTCCCTCGCCACCCAGATCCTCGCCGCCGACACCCGGCTCCGCGGGGGCGGATCCGGCGGATTCCGCCGGTCGGCCTCTCGAGGCCGGTGGCTTCCCCGCTGCGAGGGACGCCGCCCACGGGTCGAGGTGCTCGGCGCCAGCTCACGCTCAGCTCGAGGAGCACCTCATGAAGACGCACCGAGCGGTTCTCTGCCTCCTTCCCCTCCTCCTCCCGGCCTGCGGCGGCGGCAACGCCCCGGGCGACGCGCAAGCAGGAGACCAGCAGGAGGCAACCGCAGCCTCCTCCGTAGAGCACCTCAAGGCCTGTGACTTCGTCACGTCGGACCAGGTCTCCCAGGTGTTCGGCACGGATTTCCAGAAGGGAGAGCTCAAGGAGCACGGCACCGGCCCCGACGAAAGGTACTTCTCCATCTGTGTCTTCAATGGGGCTGACCCCACGTCGATGGTTTCGGCGTCAGTCAGCGTGCGGCCGACGCCGGACATCACGGACCCCGCTGCTGCGCTCGAGGCGCAGGTCGCCGACGTGCGCAAGAACGCGTCGCCCGACTACGCTCTCGACCCGGTGCCGGAGCTGGGCCCGGGCGCGGGATGGGACGGAACGTCGCACCAGCTCACGGTCTTCGAACCTGGTCTGATGTTGATCTTCGGTGCCCAGGGCCGTGAGGTCACGAAGGAGCAGGTCGTGCACATGGCGACCATCGTGCTGGGGGAGCTACCGAAACCGGCGAGCTGACACCGGCGTCGGCGCGCACCTTCGCTTTGGAGGCCGTTCCTGCTAGCGTCTCGGGCATCGACGCAGCAAGGCACTTCCCCTTCACGCCTGCCCATGTCCAACGAACGCCGCCTCCGGCCGCGCGAGCACGGGGCCTACGCCATGCTGACCTTCCCCGTGGTCTCGGGCCTGGTGATGGGCGGCGTGTCGTGGGCCGGGATCGCCTTCGCGGTTCTCGCCGTCAGCGGCTTTCTGGCGCATGAGTCCATCCTGGTCGTGCTCGGTGCCCGGGGCGAGCGCATCCGCTCGAAGGACGCTGCCAACGCCCGAAGCAGGCTCGTTCGCCTGGCGGCCGTCGCCCTGGTCGCTGCGGCCGCCTTCTCCGCGACGGCTCCGGGAAGTGCATGGCGTGCGGCCCTGCTGTCGGGAGGGCTCGGGCTGGTGGTGGGCGTGCTCCTGGCGGCCCGCAGGACCAAGTCGTTGCCGGGAGAGCTCCTGGTGGCCGCCACCTTCTCCTCGATCCACGCCGTCCTCGCCGCCGCGGGCGGCGCCGATGTCCGGGTGACCTACCTCCCGGTCGCGGCGTGGGTCGTGTGCTTCACGCTGGCGACGCTCTCGGTGCACGCCCTGAAATACCGCTTCAAGGGACGGGGTCCGGGACGCTGGACCGTCGCCGTCGCGCCGACGCTGGCAGCCGCCGTGACGGTGCTCGCGATCGGCGGTCTCGTGTGGCGGCATCCCCTGGGAGCCGTGGCCGCAGCGGTCCTGCCCAAGGCCGTGGCGGTCCTGGTGCTCTCCGTCCTCCCCGCCAATCCACGACACCTGAAGCGGGTGGGATGGACGTTCGTGGCAGCGGATACGCTGACCCTGGGGGCGCTGGTCTGGATGATCGGGAGGTAGCGTCCCTACCTCTCGCCGCGACGGGAGCCGGCGCGTCCGTCCGTCGTCATCGACCGCCCCCGGCGTCCGCCTCGGAATCCGCCGGGTCCTCCGTCATGAGGAATGTCGGCTGTCCGATCTTGTCCACGCCCAGGCCCGCGCGGGTCTCGCCGCTCCGGTCCGCGAAGACCAGGGTCGCCCCCTCGTCCGCCGAGATGCCCAGGACCGCGCGAGTGGCACCCGTGGGGTCGGCGAAGACCAGGGAGCTGCTCCGGTCGGGCAGCAGGCCCAGCACGACCCGGCTCCGGCCTCCCTCGTCGGTGAAGGCCATCCCGGGGGATCCGTTGTCCAGCACGGAGATGCGCAGCCGGGCGACGCCGGCATGGTCCCGGAGCTGCAGGCGCGTCATGCCGGACTCGTCCACGCCCCAGGTGCCGCGGATGTGGTCGTCCCCGTCGGTCAACACGAACCGCTGGGC
>JASFRY010000192.1:0-7645 GCA_050114675.1 Gemmatimonadota bacterium
GGCGCCCCATTCCAGCCCCGTGCCCGGGGTGAGGGGCTCGGCCCGCCCTCCCGACACGGGCACGCGCCAGACGTGCTTCCGGTCGATGTCGCCCTGGTTCGAGTCGTAGACCATGGCGCTCCGATCCGGCGTCATGGCGACATACTGGACCTCGAAGTCACCGGGCGTCAGGACCGTGGGCGTCCCCCCGGACACGGGGATCGAGTAGAGGTGCTTCCATCCGTCGCCTTCCCATGGGAAGACGAGACGGCCGTCCCGGCCCCAGAACAGCTGGTGGGCCGCATCCACACCGCTGAACACGCTGCCCGTTCCCTCGGGGGCCCTCCACAGCTCGTGGCCGACCCCGGTGGAAGGATCCGCCACGCGTATGGAGAAGGGAAGTCCGGCACGGTGGGGCTCGAAGGGAAGCCGGTCGCGCTCGTGGGGGATGCGCAGGAAGGCGATCCGCCGTCCATCGGGGCTCCACGCAGGCGATCCGTCCTGTCCCACACCCGGATCCAGGTACCGCACGCGGTCCGCCCCCGGATGCATCACGCCCACGAAGGCGTGATCACCTCTGCTGCTCACGAACGCCAGCCGCGTCCCCTCGGGCGACCAGGTCAGGGAGCCGGGCCGGCCCCGCACCCTGGCGAGCCGCACCGGCTCGGCACCGGCCTCCAGGCCCACCGTCCAGAGCTCCTGCCCCCGGGTGTATGCCACGCGCGTGCCGTCGGGGGAGAGGGCAAAGCCCCCGGCGTCCACCACTCTCCGGGGCTCACCGCCCGAAGTGGGGACGATCCAGACCGCCCGGTCCTCCACGTCGGGGGTGGAGAGGGGATCGGGCACCTCGCCGTCGCGGTTCGGCGCACCCCCCCGGACATACAGCACACCCGTACCGTCCGGCGTCACCGCGAGCGATCCGATCTCCTGACCGTCGTCCAGCGTGTAGGCGGTGAGACGGCGTCCCTCCCACGCCGGACCCTGGGCGAACCAAACGTTGCGGGCACCCTCCTCATCCTCGACCCACGCCACCCGGTCCCCCGTGGGCCCCGCCACGAGGCCCGAAGCGAAGGAGAAGGAGAGAGCGTCGCGCACGGTGATCTGCGCCCCTGCGGGACGGGGTAGAGGCGGCAGAAGGGAGAGGACGAGGAGGGCGAGCGTGCGCGGGAGCGGTGAGCGAAGGTGCATGGCGACCTCTCGGGTGACATGGTGCGGCGGCTCAGGATACGACGCGAAGGCCGACCGTGTCCAACCGCGCCGTCGGGCACGCAGCGAGGCCCTGGAGGCTCTCTCGGGCCAGCTTGGTCCGGGCCGCACGAAGGGCTACCTTGCCCTCGGGACGCTCGGCGTCCCTCGTCCCATCCACCCCCGGCTTCTTCGCATGATTCGCCTCACCTTCCTCGGAACGGCCGCCTCCCGGCCTACGGTAGGCCGGAACGTCAGCGGCATCGCGGTCCAGCGCGAGGGCGATGTCATGCTGTTCGACTGCGGTGAGGGCACACAGCGCCAGATGATGCGCTACGGCACGGGCTTCACCGTCCAAGCCATCTTCGTCACCCACCTCCATGCCGATCACTTCCTGGGGATCACCGGATTGCTGCGCACCATGGCGCTCCAGGGGCGCACCGATCCGCTGAGCATCTACGGGCCTCGAGGCTCGGCCCGCCTCCTGCGCACCGCCGTGCTCCTGGGCGTGGACCGCGTGCCCTTCGCGGTGAGCGTCGAGGAGCTGGCCCCGGGGGAGCAGGTGCGTCGGGAGGAGTACGCCATCGAGGCGTTCTCGGTGAACCATGGAACGCCGGCGGTGGGATGGGCTCTGGTGGAGCATCCGCGCCTGGGACGCTTCGACGTGGAGCGGGCGCGGGCCATGGGGATCCCCGAGGGCCCGCTCTTCGGGCGGCTCCACCGGGGAGAGGCCGTGGAGGTGGACGGCCGCGTGATCCATCCCCAGGCCGTCGTGGGCCCGCCGCGCCCCGGGCGCCTGGTGGTCTACACCGGGGATACCCGCCCCTCGGAATCCGTCGTGGCCCGGGCCCGGGGCGCCCAGGTCCTCATCCACGAAGCCACCTTCGGCGGCGACGAAGGGGACCGGGCAAGGGAGACGTTCCACAGCACGGCGACGGAAGCAGCCGAGGTGGCGCGGGCCGCGGGTGTCGGCGAGCTATACCTCACCCACCTCTCGGCTCGCTACTCGGACCAGCCCGGGCCCCTGCAGGACGAGGCCCGTGCGGTCTTCTCCCGCACACGGGTGGCCCACGACGGGCTCTCGATCGAGATCCCCTATCTGGACGAGAGCCAGGACGCCCCGGCGGGGGTGGGGGCCGAGGAGCCTTCGTGAACGGGTTCCTTCCCCGCAGGCCGGGCGGGGGCGACCTCCGCTCCGACGTGCCCGAGCCCCGGCTTCAGGGCGTTCTCACCGAAGAGGAGCGCATGGGGCGCTGGGAGGTGCGCGCGGCGCATTGGCGTGCCCTGGAGCTGGCGAACGCCGCCTTCGGGGGACCGGTCCGCAGCTCGCTCCTCGGGCTCCGGCACCGCGGGCCCATGCGGGGCCTGCTCCGCCTGGACGTGCCCTGGGAGGGGCTGGAGCTGCACCGGGAGCGTGAGGCCGTATTCCTCTCCATGGCGGGAGCCGATCCGCTCCTGAGCCGCGTGCCGCTGGTCTACGTCCTGGGGCCCGATGCCTCCTGACCCGCTCCCGTCCCTGCCGCGGCGGGTGGCGATCCTGGGGCTGGGTGTCATGGGAGGCTCGCTGGCCCGGGCGCTGGCGGCGACGGACCACCCGCCGCAGCGCACCGGCTGGTCCCCCGATCCCGCCGAGGGAGAGGCCGCGCGGAAAGACGGGGCCCTGGACCGGGTGGCCCCCGATCCGGAAGCGGCCGTCGCCGACGTCGATCTTGTGGTCCTGGCGGCTCCCCTGGCAGCCTGCCTCGCCCTCGTCCCCCGGGTCCTGGATGCCATGCCCCCTTCCGCCGTGCTCACGGACGTGGCGAGCCTCAAGGCCGACATGGAGATGGCGGCAGCGCAAGCGGGCGCCCTGGACCGATGGGTGGGCTCCCACCCCATGTGCGGGCGTGCCGCCTCCGGCTACGCTGCCTCCGACCCTGCGCTCTTCCGGGGAGCCCGCGTGTGGATGGTCGCGCACGAGCGCGCGGAAGCCGCCTCGATCCGGGTGGATGCCCTCTGGACGGCGGTGGGCGCGCGCACCGAGCGCACCAGCTCGGCGGAGCACGACACGCTCATGGCCCTGGTGAGCCACCTCCCCCAGCTCACCGCCAACGCGCTGGCCGCGGTGCTCCAGGAAGCCGAAGTGGATCCGGCCCACCTCGGCTCCGGGGGAAGGGACATGACCCGCCTGGCGGTGAGCTCTCCCGCCATGTGGCGGGACCTTCTGACCAGGTCGGACCCGGCGCTCCCCCGAGCCCTCCGGCTGCTGGCACGTCGCTGCGGGGAGATCGCCGAGCTGGTGGAGAAGCGCCAGGACGAAGCGCTGGCTGCATGGATGGAGCGAACGCGGACATGGAGGGACGGGTGAGGATCCGGATGCCGGGCGACAAGTCCCTGACCCAGAGGGCGCTGATCTTCGCGGCGCTGGCCGACGGTGAGAGCCGCCTGTCGGGACTCCTCCACGGAGGCGACGCGGCCTCCACCGCGGCAGCCCTCCGTAGGCTCGGGGCAGGAATCGGCGCGCTGCCCGACGACGGCGGGGAGATGCGCGTCCGGGGTGCCGGGCTCCGCGGGCTGCGGGCTCCCGACGGACCGCTGGACCTGGGGAACTCGGGCACCGGGACCCGCCTTCTCCTCGGCGTGCTGGCGGGGAGCGGGCTCCGGGTCACGCTCACCGGCGACGACTCCCTGCGCAGCCGGCCCATGGCCCGCGTCACTCGGCCCCTGGGACAGATGGGCGCCACGTTCCGGGAGCTGGACCGCCCTGGCCGCCTCCCTCTGGAGGTGCGGGGGACCCATCCCCTCCGGCCCCTGGATTGGGACAGTCCGGTGGCCAGCGCGCAGGTGAAGAGCGCGCTCCTCCTGGCCGGAGTGACCGGCAGCGCGTTCGTCATGGTCACGGAGCCCCGCCAGTCCAGGGACCACACGGAACGCATGCTGGCCCATGCGGGCTCCCCCGTGATCGCCCATCCTGCGGCCGGCCGCTGGAGGGTGGAGCTCCGCGAGCCCCCGGAGCGCCTCGAGCCGCTCGACTTCCGGGTGCCCGGAGACATCTCGTCCGCGGCGTTCTTCCTGGCGCTGGCGAGCCTGGGCGGAGCCGGAGACGCCCTGGAGGTGGAAGACGTGGGGTTGAATCCGACCCGGACGGGCTTCCTCCGCGTCCTGCGCCGCATGGGCGGCAGCGTGGAGGAGCACGTGGAGCAGGCCCCCCACGCCGGCGAGCCCCGAGGGCTCCTGGTGGCTGCGCCCGCGCCGCTCCGGGGGACGACGGTGGACGCCGACGAGGTGCCGGGGCTCATCGACGAGCTCCCCCTGGTGGCGGCGCTCGGCGCCCGGGCGGTCGGGGAGACCAGGATCACCGGCGCCGAGGAGCTCCGCCACAAGGAGTCGGATCGCATCGCGGCCACCGTGGCCAACCTCAGATCCCTGGGGGCCGACGCAGAGGAGCTCTCCGACGGGCTGGTGGTGCAGGGGAGCGACAGGCCGCTGGCGGGGCGGGTGCGTACCTTCGGCGACCATCGCATCGCCATGGCCTTCGGGGTGCTCGGGGCACTCGAGGACAACGACGTGAAGGTCGACGACCCTGGCGCGGCGGCCGTGAGCTTCCCCGGGTTCTGGGACCTCCTGGACGCCGTGGCCAGGAGGGGAGCATGAACGGACCCGCGCGGAGCCATGTGCGGCGCCCGGGACCCGTCGTGACCGTCGACGGCCCGGCGGGATCGGGGAAGTCCACGACGGCAAGGGCCGTGGCACGGCGGCTGGGGTTCCGGCACCTGGATTCGGGCGCGCTCTACCGAGCCCTGACCCACGCGCTGCTCGAGTCCGGGAGGGCTCCCTCGACGTGGCCGTCGCTGTCCCAACGGGAGGTGGAGGCCCTTGGCGTCACCGTGGAGCCCGTGGATCAGGGCTTCGAGATCCGGCTGGAGGGACGGACGCTCGGACCCGAGCTCCGCACCGAGGAGGTCACGGGACACGTGTCGGCGCTGGCCACCCTTCCCGCGGTGCGCGGGGCGCTCCTGGGCCTCCAGCGCGCCGCAGGGAGCGCCGGCCGGCTGGTGGCGGACGGGCGGGACATGGGGACGGTGGTCTTCCCGGACGCCGCCGTGAAGGTATACCTGGTGGCCGCCCTGGAGGAGCGGGCACGCCGTCGACTCCTGGAGCGCACGGAACGGGAGCCGACGCCGGGCGAGGTAGCTGCGGAGGCTCGGATCATCGCCGAGCGTGACCGGCGCGATTCGGAGCGCGCCCTCTCGCCCCTCCGTCGGCCCGAGGACGCCCGGGACCTGGACACCACGGGCCTGACCTTCGACGAGCAGGTGGAGCGCGTGGTGGCGTGGGTTCGCGCCGTTGACGCCCCCCCCGCAGTCGAATAGGTTTGCAGGTCTCGGCACCGAGCCGTACCGCCGAGCGAGTGTTCGCCGAAAGGCCAACGAGGACGCGTGGATCCGGGTGCCAGCCCGGACCGGTTCGCGGCCTCGGGCCTTTCTTCGTTTTCCCCCGTGCCCGGACGTTCCGTCCACGGAATTCCGGCAAAGGACCCGCGCTTCCGCTGCGGGATATCCCAGACACATGACTGACGAACAGACCCCCCACGAGTCCGACGAGCCCACCGCCCAGGAGCTGGCGGAAGAGGAGAACGTCGAGGTGGACGCGCTGACGGGCGAGGTGCGCACCGCCGTGGCCGAAGCGCCCGACGGAATCTCCCCCGAGCTCATCCACGATCCGTACGGTGAGGAGCCCCTCTCCACGTCGCGGGCGGACTTCGAGGCCCTCCTGGACGAGTTCCACGAGGACTTCCAGGACATCCGCGAAGGCGAGATCGTCAAGGCGAAGGTTCTGCGCGTGACGGACGCTTCGGTGATCCTCGAGTTCGGATTCAAGAGCGAGGGGTCGGTTCCCCTCGACGAATTCAAGGAGCCCCCGGGCCCCGAGGACGAGGTGGAGGTCCTCCTGGAGAGCCTGGAGGACGACGACGGGGTCGTCGTCCTGTCCAAGAAGAAAGCCGACTTCCTGCGCGTCTGGGAGAAGATCCGCGAAGCGCACGATGCCGACCGCCCGGTCAAGGGGACGCTGGTCCGTAAGATCAAGGGTGGCGTCACCGTGGACCTCATGGGTGTGGACGCCTTCCTGCCGGGCTCGCAGATCGCCCTGCGCCGCGTACCCAACATCGAGGACCTCATCGGCGAGGTCTATCGCTTCAAGATCATCAAGCTCAACAAGCGGCGGCGTAACATCGTGGTGTCGCGCCGGGTCATCCTGGAGGCGGAGCGCGAGAAGAAGCGGGAGACGCTGGTCAAGGAGCTCCTGGTGGGCCAGGTGCGCGAGGGCGTGGTGAAGAACATCACCGACTTCGGCGCCTTCATCGATCTGGGTGGTCTCGACGGCCTGCTCCACATCACCGATATGTCGTGGGGCCGCGTCGGCCACCCCTCCGAGGTGGTGGAGATCGGCCAGGCGCTGGACGTCAAGGTCCTGGACATCGACTGGAACCGGGAGCGGATCTCCCTGGGGATGAAGCAGCTGCTGCCCTATCCCTGGACGGACATCGACAAGAAGTACCCCGTGGGCTCCCGGGTCCGCGGCAAGGTGGTGTCCATCACCAACTACGGCGCCTTCGTGGAGCTGGAGAAGGGCGTCGAGGGTCTGGTCCACATCTCGGAGATGAGCTGGACCCGGAACGTGAGGCACCCGTCCAAGGTCGTGTCCATCGGCGAGGAGATCGAAGCCGTGGTCCTGAAGGTGGACCCCGACGACGAGAAGATCTCGCTCGGCATGAAGCAGATCGAGGAGGATCCGTGGCTGGCGCTGCCGGTGAAGTACCCCACCGGCACCAAGCTCACCGGCGTGGTGCGCAACCTCACCTCCTTCGGAGCCTTCGTGGAGATCGAGCCCGGCATCGACGGCCTGGTGCACGTCTCCGACATGAGCTGGACCCGGCGCGTCGAGCATCCCTCCGAGATCGTGCAGAAGGGCCAGGAGGTCGAGGTCATGGTCCTGGACGTGGACGCGGAGAACAAGCGGATCAGCCTGGGCATCAAGCAGCTCCAGGACGATCCGTGGCCCACGATCTCCGAGCGCTTCGCCCCGGGCGTCGAGGCCGACGGCCACATAGCCCGCGTGCAGGACAAGGGCGTGGTGGTGGACCTGGGCGACGACATCGAGGGCTTCGTGCCCGCGTCGCACTCCATGGTGGAGGACGCGGCCCGGCTGGAGGAGTACTTCGGCGAGGGTGACGAGGTCAGCCTGCGGGTCATGGAGTCCGATGCGGCCAACCGTCGCATCGTCCTCGAGGTCACCGAGGCACCCGAGCGGAAGCCGGCCGAGGTCATCGAGGCCATGCGCGCCGCCAAGGAGGCCAAGGAGGGGGAGGGCCAGGCCGACGAGGCGTCGGAGGGCAAGTCCGAGCCCGAGGCGGAGGCTGCCGAGGAAGCCGGGGAGCCCGAAGCGGAGGCCGCCGAGGAAGCCGAGGAGCCCGAGGTGGAGGCCGCCGAGGAAGCCGAGG
>JASFRY010000193.1:0-7610 GCA_050114675.1 Gemmatimonadota bacterium
TAGGTCATAATATAGGATATATGTCCTATACGATCATGGGAGCGTCGGGCGCCTGCGTCAAGACCTGATCTGCCATAAAAGTCCGAAAACGACTGCGCGACTGTCAAATCATACACATTTTATCTATTCTTGGCGCCGCCCAGAGCGGGATCGACCAGAACCAGGTCGCGGCGCATATTGATTACACCATGCCCCGATCCCCCCTTCGACACCCAGCCTCGTGGGCCACCTTCCTCGTCGTGGCCGTCGCCGGCCTGGTCTGGTGGTCGCTGCCTCCGGCCACGCCCTCCGGGGACCACGACTGGGTGCCCGAGCAGGCGGTCATGCCTGCCGTGCGCTTCGAGGGTGACCGGGTGGAGGTCGACGGCGTGCGCTCCTTCGTGTACGGCGAGAACGGGGCGGTGGAGCGCCGCTGGGTGGACCGGACCTACGATCTGAACCGGCTCGAGTCGGTGTGGTTTGCCCTCTCGCCCTTCGCGAGCTGGCGGGGCCCGGCTCACGCCTTCCTGAGCTTCGAGTTCTCCGACTCCCAGTTCGTGTCGGTCTCGGTGGAGGCGCGCAGGGAGGTGGGCGAGACCTACAGCCCCCTGAAGGGGTTGCTGCGGCAGTACCAGCTCATGTTCGTCGTCGGCGACGAGGCCGACGTCGTGGCGCTGCGCACCCATGTCTACAAGGACCCGGTCTACCTCTATCCCACCGTGGCGACGCCCGCCCAGGCCAGAGATCTCTTCGTGGCGCTCCTGCGCCGCGCGGGTGAGCTGCGCGACGCACCCGAGTACTACAACACCTTCGACGACAACTGCGCCACCAACCTGGCCGACGCCATCAACACGGTACGGAGGGACCCGGTGGGGTGGTCTCCCTCGCTGGTGCTCCCGGGGTACTCGGACGAGTGGGCGCTGAAGATGGGGCTTCTGGCCGTGGAAGGACCCATCGATACGGCCCGACCCCGATACCGGATCAACGGCAGGGCCGAGGCCGCCTACGGGACGCCGGACTTCTCCTGGGCCATCCGCCGCTGATCCGGCGCGCTGGGACCATGCCCCGGAACGTGGGTCATGCGCGCCCGTAACGCAGGTGGGCGTTGCTCGTAGATTCTCTCGATCCGTCCTCGCGCTCCTGGACCCGCGGGCGAGTGCGTCCCCGCGCCGACCGGGGCCCTTGCACCGCACACTCGTCATGAGCGCCTCCCGACGCTGGCTTCGGCTCCTCCTCTCGGTGTCCGTGACCGCGGCCGCGTGCCACGACGGGCCCACCGACCCGGGCACGGACGGGCCTGCCGAGCCGGACCCCTATGTCGTGGCCATGCCCGACGCGGCGCTCCTGTCCGCTGGGGCCACCATCACCGCCCAGGACGTTGCGAGCCGGGTGGGCGTGCTGGCCGACGACAGTATGAGGGGGCGCCTCACCGGACGTCCGGAGCTGGAGACGGCGGCGTCGTACATCGCCGGGACCCTGGCCGATGCGGGCATCGAGCCGGCGGGGACCGACGGCTTCCTGCAGCGGTTCGACTTCGCGTACCCGTTCCTGGACACCACCGACGTGGTGCTCGAGCTTGCTGGTGGTGACGGCCCGGCGCTGCGGCGGGGCCGGGACTACATCGTGATCGGCTCCTTCCCCGGCGACACCTCGGGCGTGGTGCTCTGGGGCGGTGCGCCGGAGGCCACCCCCGCCGCTGGAGGCCTCCCTCTGACCGGGAGGGTGGTGCTGTACGACCTGCCCACCTCCCGCCTGGACATCCCCGACCTGTCTGCGCTGGGCGCGGCGGACGGGGCCGCATACCAGGGAAGGGCCGCGGCATACGGCTTCGTGGTGCCCGAGACCTTCACCGAAGAGCGCATGGCCGAGGCCGCGGGGTTCACGGGAAGCTGGACCCGCGCGGTACCCATGTTCTTCATCCGGGAGCCGGCGGCCGATGCGCTCCTGGCCGCTGCCGGCGAGACCGACGTGGCGGCCCTTCGGGCCGGTGATCCGCGGGATCTGGACGTGAGCCTGCACGTCCGCGGGACCCTGATGCAGCTGTCCTTCACCCCACCGAACGTGGTGGGGGTCCTCCCTGGCTCCGACCCGGCGCTGCGCGACGAGTATGTCGTGGTGTCGGCCCACTACGACCACATCGGCACCGGGATCCCCGACGCCACGGGCGACTCCATCGCCAACGGCGCGGACGACAACGCCTCGGGGACCTCGGCCGTGCTGGAGGTGGCCGAGGCGCTGGCCTCGCTGGAGACGCCCCCGGCGCGTTCCGTCCTCTTCCTGCTGGTGAGCGGAGAGGAGGAAGGACTCTTGGGGTCCTTCGCCTTCATCCAGGATCCCACGGTGCCCCTCTCCTCCATGGTGGCGGACATCAACCTGGACATGGTGGGCCGGAACGACCCGGGCGAGATCATCGGTGTGGGGAGTGCGTTCACGACTCTGGGCGGCGCGGCCACCGCGCTGGCCGACTCGGTGGACGCCCTCGGGCTCCAGGTCGTTCCCGACCTGGTCCCGCAGGAGCACCTCTTCCTGCGCAGCGACCAGCTCGCCTTCGTGTGCCGCCAGGTTCCGGCCCTCTTCCTCAACTCCGGCCTCCACGCCGACTACCACCGTCCCAGCGACGAGTTGGAGAAGCTGGACACGGACAAGGTGGCGCGGGTGGCCCGGCTGGCCCTGTACCTCGCCCACCTCGTGGCCGACGCCGCCGACACGCCCTCGTGGACCGTCGCCGGCCAGGCAGAGCTCGACCACCTGGGGGCCTGCTTCTGAGCCCGGGGGGTGGCCGGCGCCCGCCCTCGCTCCCCCTCCGCTCCTGGCGTCAGCCCTCGGGCTCGGCCCACACCGCGTCCAGCACCTCCGGGCTCCCGGCCGGTGCGTCCTCGTCTACCCGGACCGTGAAGTCCTGGGCCCGGGCGGCCCGCGCCACGTCGTCCACCACCGCGGCGAGCCTGCGGGTATCCTCGGGTGACGCCCGCAGCACCACCCGGGCCAGCGGCGCCCCCATGGAGACCTGGGCTTCGGCCTTGCGGCGGCGCACCGCGCCGACGGCCGCCACCGCGGCACCGAAGCTCCCCCGCTCCCGGGGTGGACCCGCAGCAGCCCACTCCTCCGGGGACGGCCAGGGCGCGCGGTGCACGCTCTCGTGGCCCGTGGCGGCCGCGGCCCGCCACGACCAGATCTCCTCGGTGACGAAGGGGAGGAAGGGGGCGAACAGGCGCGCGAAGACCTCCAGCGCCGTGCGGAGGGTAACGCGCGCGGAGCGCGCCGCCGCGCCCTCACTCCGGGCGCGCGCCTTCACCAGCTCCAGATAGTTGTCGGTGAACCCGGCCCAGAAGAAGCGCTCCGCCTCGTCCAGGGCGGCGGCGTGGTCGAACGCCTCCAGCGCCTCGGTGGCCCGGAGGAGCACCTCGGCCAACTCGGCAAGGAAGGCCCGGTCGAGCTCCCGCGTGACGACTCCGGCCTCGTCCGCATCGCCGTCCAGCCCGTGGACGAAGCGCGCCGCATGGAAGAGCTTGGTGGCCAGGCGCTTGCCCACCTTGAGCACCGCTTCGTCGAAGACCGTGTCCACGCCCAGGCGTGCGTTGGCCGCCCAGTAGCGCACGGCGTCGGCCGAGTAGCGGTCGATCCACGCCTCGGGCGTGATCACGTTGCCCCGGCTCTTGGACATCTTCTTGCGGTCGGGGTCCCGGACCCACCCCGAGATGAGGACGTGGTGCCAGGGCACCGACGCCTCGTGGAGGAGCGACTGGACGATGGTGTAGAACGCCCAGGTCCGGATGATCTCGTGGGACTGGGCCCGGACGTCGAAGGGGTAGAGCTGGGCGTGGCGTTCCACCGCCTCGGGCCATCCCGAGGTGATCTGGGGCGTCAGCGAGCTGGTCATCCAGGTGTCGAACACGTCGGCGTCGGCGGTGAAGCCTCCGGGCCGGTCCCGCTGGTCCGCCCCGTAGCCGGGCGGGACGTCGGTCATGGGGTCCACCGGGAGGTCTCCGGTCTCGGGTCGCAGGGGCCGTTGGTGGTCCGGTCGTCCTTCGTCGTCCAGCGGATACCACACGGGGATGGGAACGCCGAACCAGCGCTGCCGGCTGACGCACCAGTCGAACTGGAGATGCTCGGTCCAGTCCCGGTACCGTCCTCCGGTGAAGCCGGGGTGCCAGCGCACCCGGGCGCCGGCGTCCAGGAGCTCGGGCACCCTGTCCAGTAGGCGCACGAACCACTGGCGCGTCGTGAGGAACTCCAGGGGGTCCTCGCCCTTCTCGTAGAACTTCACCGCGTGCTCCAGCGGCGCGGGCCCTCGCCGGAGCGGGGCACTGTCCGGCCGGCGGCCGGGCCTGGTAGGCTCACGCAGGAGCGCCACCACCGCGGCGCGGGCCTCCGTCACCGTCTTGCCCTGGAGGTGCGCGTAGGAGGCTGCGGCCGCCTCGGGGTCGAGGCTGGCCGGCGCCGCGTGGAAGTCCACCGGCGTCAGGCGTCCGTCGGGCCCCAGGATCTGGCGGAGCTCCAGCCCGTGCTCTCGCCACCACGCCACGTCGGTGGCGTCACCGAAGGTGCACACCATGACGGCGCCCGTCCCCTTGTCGGGGTCCACCTCCCCACTGGCGAAGACGGGCACCGGCACGGCGAAGAGGGGCGTGAGGGCCCGCCGCCCGACGCGTTGGCGGTGACGGGGATCGTCAGGGTGCACCGCCACGCCCACGCACGCCGGGAGGAGCTCGGGGCGGGTGGTGGCGATGAGGAGCGCCTCGGCCTCTCCGGGGCCGGTGTCGCCTTCGGGCGCCATCGTGAAGGCGATCTCATGCATGGCGCCCGCCACGGTCCGCTCCTCCACCTCGGCCTGGGCCACGGCGGTCTGGAAGCCCACGTCCCACATCATGGGTGCCTCGGCGAGGTAGGCGTGCCCCGCCTCCAGGAGGCGGAGGAAGGCGTGCTGGGCGATGCGCCGGCACCCCTCGTCGATGGTGGCGTACTCGTGCCGCCAGTCCACCGACAGCCCCACCCGGGTCCAGAGGTGCTTGAAGGCCGCCTCGTCGTCGGCGGTGACGCGCTGGCAGAGCTCGATGAACGCCCGGCGCGAGATCGCCCGGGGCTCCTCGGGCGGACGCCCCCGCACCGGCTCCAGGTCGCCGATGCCCTCGTAGGGGAGGGCGGGGTCGCAGCGGACGCCGTACAGGTTCTGGACGCGCCGCTCGGTGGGAAGCCCGTTGTCGTCCCATCCCATGGGATAGAAGACGTTCTTGCCCCGCATGCGCTGAAAGCGGGCCACGAAGTCGGTGTGGGCGTAGCTGAACACGTGGCCGATGTGCAGCCGCCCCGACACGGTGGGCGGCGGCGTATCGATGGAGAAGGTCTCCTCCCTCGGCGCGTCGGCGTCGTAGTGGTAGAGCCCCCGGGCGTGCCAGGCCTCGGCCCAGCGCCCCTCCACGGCGCGGGGGTCGTAGCGCGCCGCCATGGGTGCGGGGGAATCGGCGGAGGTGCTCATCCTGCTCTCCTGTGGGCACGAAAAAACGGACCTTCTCTCGGAGGAGAAGGCCCGTGTGCGGTCACCGCGCTCGGGAGCGCCCGCTGGCCGCTCGATCGGCTCAGGCTCGGCGCACGCCTTCTCCCGCCCGCCGGTGGCGGACGTCGCGTCGTACAGCGACGGATACGGGGAAGGCGCGCTCGAAGCTCATGGGGCCAAGTTATGCGCCCTCGGCCTCCAGCAGAAGGGCCCTGGCCTTCTCGTAGCGCTTCATCAGGCTCCGGTCCCGGTCGGTGGGTTCGGCGATGCGGCTCAGATCAAGGTTGTCGGCCAGGTCCGCCAGCTTCACGCTGCGGGCCAGGGGATGGGTGGCCGCCCGGGCGCAGAACTCCATGTAGGTCTCGTCGTCGCGCCGGGTGAGGTGGTCCACCGCGGTGACCACGTCCTCGGGGAAGCCCTCCTCCCGCAGGCGCTCCAGCGTCCACTCCGTGTCCTCCACCAGGTCGTGGAGCACGGCGGCCATGCGCGCGTGGGCTCCGTCGACCCGGGCCATGACGCGGAGGGGGTGGAGGATGTAGGGCGCTCCGGCCCGATCGGTCTGGCCCTCGTGGGCCAGGGCGGCTATGGCGATGGCGCGTTCCAAGGTGCTCATGGGGAGCCAGTGTGGTCCCCCAACCCGCCGCCGTCCACCCCACGCCGGGAACGAGACGTGCCCCGGGGACCCGTGGATCCCCGGGGCACGGACACCAGCGTCACCGCTGGAGACGCCCGTCCTCCCTTACTGCGTGGGCGGGAGGATCACCTTGTCGATGACGTGGATTACGCCGTTGGTGGCGAACACGTCGGCGGCCACGACGGTGGCGTCGTCGATCATCACCATGCCGTTCTCCACCGAGATGGAGACGGCTGCACCGTTCACCGTCTCAGCCGAGTCCAGCCCCACCACCTGCTGGGCCGTAACCTCGCCGGCGACCACGTGGTAGGTCAGGATGGACGCCAGCGTGGCCGGGTCGGCCAGGAGCGCCTCCAGGGTGCCGGCGGGAAGGGCCGCGAACGCCTCGTCGGTGGGGGCGAATACGGTGAACGGTCCGGCGCCCTTGAGCGTCTCGGTCAGCCCCGTGGCGTCCAGCGCGGCGAGGAGGGTCTCAAAGGACCCGGCCTTCTGGGCCGTCTGCACCAGGTCGAGGATGGGCTGGGGGGCGAGCACGTCGTCGATGACGTGGATGACGCCGTTGCTGGCCTCGATGTCCGTCGCCACCACGTTGGCCCCGTCGACCTTCACCGTGCCGTCCTGCACGGAGATGGCGAGCGGCTTGCCGTTGACCGTGGGCGCGCTGGAGAGGTTCACCACCTCCGAGGCCGTCACGCGGCCGGGGACCACGTGGTAGGTAAGCACCTGGGTGAGGAGGTCCTTGTCCGCCAGCAGCGCGTTCAGCGCGTCGGCGGGGATGCGGGCAAAGGCCTCGTCCGAGGGCGCGAAGACGGTGAACGGACCTTCACCCTCGAGGGTGGCCGTGAGGTCCGCGGCGTCAAGCGCGGTGAGCAGCGTGTTGAAGGAGCCGGCCTGAGCGGCGACCTCCACCAGGGTGGGCTCGGGCTGGGTGACCTGAACGGGGTCATCGTTGCAGGCGCCGACCGCCAGTAGGGCGGCGAGGGCACCGGCGGCGCGAAGGGGCGTGGAGAGTGTCATGGAACCTCCTGGATCGGCGGGGGATGGGGATTGATTGTACAGCGATTGTCGAAGTAAGGTTAGACAATACTGATACAATCCTTGAACACCGTCAAGGGGGCACAGAGAACGCCGCCGACGCGGACGTCGGCGGCGTTCGGAAGGCGCAGGTGCGCCGGTGCAGCAATCCGGCGGGGTCAGGTCCGGGCGCGTCGGCTCCAGATGAGGTAGGCCGGCGTGCCCACCAACACTACCCCCAGCCCCATGGCCGCCTGGACGGGTTGGGATGCGATGGTGTTCAGCACCAGCGCCGCGGCGGCCAGGACGAAGAGGATGGGCGTGACGGGGTAGCCGGGGACCCGGAAGGGCCGTTCGGCATCGGGGCGCTTGCGGCGGAGCACGATGACCGCCGCAGCGCCGAGGCCGTAGAAGATCCACCCGATGAAGACCACGTAGGTCAGGAGCTGCTCGAAAGTGCCGGTCCACGCCAGCACGGCCGTCCACACC
>JASFRY010000194.1:0-7593 GCA_050114675.1 Gemmatimonadota bacterium
GCGCTCGTGGTCGCGACGGGCCTTCCCCTGATCGGGCTCCTCGTCCACGCGACCCGGCACGAGTACGAGATGGCGCTGCTCAGCGGCGAGACCCGAGCCTACCACCTGGCCGGGGCCACCGCCACGAGCGCCCGATCGCTGGTCACCATGGTTCGGGACATCCTGGCCAGCGGAGCCCGACGCGACGCGTCCGCGCTGCTGGACCCGGAGCGCTGTGGGGTGACCGTGGAGGACCTCCAGGGGATCCTGGCCTTTCTCCCCAACATCCTGGTGGCCGACCGGAACGGTGATGTCATGTGCTCGGGCATCGCCACGGAGCGCGTGGTCTCGGTGGCCGAGCGCGACTGGTTCAGGGCCATCCTCGCGGGAGCGAGCTTCGCGGTGGGCTCTCCCGTGACCGGTGTCATCACCCGCACCTGGGTCGTGGCGGTGGCCGTGCCCGTGCGGGGACCCGACGGAGCGGTGCACGGAGTCCTGGCCGCAAGCCTGCCCCTTCTTCGCTTCCAGAATCTCCTCGCGGGGGTGACCCCCGGGCCCCGGGACCTGGTGACCATCGCCACGGGGAACCGGGTCATCGTGGCGCGCTCCACGAACCCGAACGCGTGGGTGGGCAGGAAGCTCCCACCGCCGGTGGCGGAGGTCGAGCACCGGCGGTCCGGGTACGTGGCATCCAGGGCCGTGGACGCCGAGGGGGTGGAGCGTACCTGGGCCGACGTGGAGGTTCCGGGACTCGGTTGGCACGTGTACGGGGGGATCCCCACGGCCGAGGTCATGGCGTCGGCCCGAGCGAACCTTCGCCAGCGTCTGCTCCTCGGCGGTCTGATCCTCCTGGTCGTGGCCGTCCTCGCCCACCTGCTCCAATCCATGATCACCGGGTCGCTGCGTCACCTGGTGGCCGTGACCGGGAGCGTTCGTGACCAGCATCAGGTGAAGGCGCCTCCCGGCGCTCCTCTCGAGGTAGTTGCCGTCGCGGAGCGCTTCGACCGCACCCTGAAGGCGCGCATCCGTGCGGAGCAGGAGGAGCGACGCGCCAAGGAGCGCTTCCGGTCCATCGTGGACAACGCGGTGCTGGGGATCTACGTCTCCACGGAGGACGGTTCCTTCCTGGAGGTGAACCCGGCCTTCGCCACCCTCATGGGCTACGACGATCCCCGGGAGCTGCTGGCAGCCGGCCCCGAGGCCCTCTACGCCGACCCGTCGCAGCGCGTCTCCGTCATGGCGTCGCACCGCAATCGCGAGATCATCGACGGCCTGGAGCTGGACTGGGTCCGACGGGACGGCCAGCACCTGGCGGTCCGCATCTACGGCAAGGCCATCACTCTGGCCGACGGGAGGCGCGCCTTCGAGATCATGGTGGAGGACATCACCGAACGGCGCCGGCTGGAGGAACAGCTCCGCACCACGCAGAAGATGGAGGCCGTGGCTCGTCTGGCCGGAGGTCTGGCGCACGACTTCAACAACCTGCTCACGGTCATTCGCATGAACGCCGAGCTGGCGCAGGAGGAGATCGGGGAAGAGGGCGCGGGGGCGGCTACGGTGGATGAGCTCGTCCGTGCCGCCGAGGGAGCGCAGCAGCTCACCCGCCAGCTGCTCTCCTTCTCCCGGCGGAAGCACGAGCCGTCGGAGCCACGCAGGGTCAGCCCGAACAACGTCATCCGCGGCGTAGAGAAGATGCTGGGACGCCTCATCGGGGAGGACGTGCATCTCACCACGGATCTTCTCCCGGAGCTGCCTCGCGTTCGCATCGACCCGGCCCAGTTGGAGCACGTCCTCCTGAATCTGGCCATCAACGCCCGGGATGCCCTCCCCGAAGGCGGGACCATCACGATCTCCACACGCACGGCACCTCCTCCCGCCGGCGCCTCGGCCGCCACGGACACGCCGTGGGTCCGGATCAGCGTGGAAGATGACGGCGTGGGCATGACCGAGGCCGTGCGAGCACGCATCTTCGAGCCGTTCTTCACCACCAAGGACTCGGACAGCGGGACGGGACTCGGGCTGGCGACGGCCTACGCCGTCGTCACGTCGGCAGGAGGAAGGATCTCCGTCGAAAGCGCGGTGGACCGGGGGACGCGCTTCGAGATTCTCCTGCCCGGGATTCAGGGCGCTCAGCCGGGGGACGAGACGCCACCGAGGCCCAAGGAGGTCCGTGGCGGAACGGAGACGGTGCTCATGGTGGAGGACAACGCGGCCGTTCGACGGGCAGTCCAGCGGGCCCTGGAGGGTGCCGGATACGACGTCCTCGTCGCATGCGACGGCCAGGAGGGCAACGATCTCCTGGAAGGCCACCCCGGACCTCTGGACCTGGTCATCACCGACGTGGTCATGCCCAAGGTGAGCGGGCCCGAGCTGGCCGACCGTGTGGAGGCCCTTCGGCCCGGCACGCCCATCCTGTTCATGTCCGGGTACACGGCGGATCATCCCCTGGCGGAGCGCGTCGCCCGGAGGCATGTGCATTTCATTCCCAAGCCGTTCGAGATCTCCCAGCTGCTCGCGAGGGTCCGCACCGCGCTCTCCGGTGAGGATGCATCCGAGATCTCACGCATGAGGGGCGGAGCGGGGGACGACGGCGTGTGAAGGGATCGTCGGCGTGTTTCGTAACGAGGGGTCGGGAGGAAAGCCTCCGTTGATCCGCGGCGCCCGCCGCTCCACTCGACCCCTGGAGACCACCGTGCGCTCTTCCAGCTTCGGGCTCCTGCTCGCCACCACGGCCTGCCTCGCCGGGCCACCCGCACCCGCGTCCTCGCAGGAATCGAGCCCCGACCGCTTCGTAGGTGCGTGGGAGGGCACCCTCGAGGTGGGCCAGGCCCGTCTCCGGCTCGTGTTCCATGTGGCGCGCAACCCGGCGGATTCGCTGACCGGGACCCTGGACTCGCCGGACCAGGGCGCTTTCGGCATCCCGGCCAGCTCGGTGGTGAGCGAAGGCGACCGCCTGCGCTTCGCGGTGGATCGTCTCGGGGCTTCCTATCTGGGTACGCTCTCGGCCGATGGCACCACCATGGACGGCGTCTTCACGCAGGTGGGGCAGGAGTTCCCGCTGGTGCTCACCCGAGCCGCTGAGGGCGCCGCCGGAGCGGCCCCGGGGCGTCCCCAGAATCCCGAACCTCCGTACCCGTACCGCTCGGAGGAGGTACGGGTGGCAAACCCCCAGGCGGGCGACACCCTCGCGGGCACGTTGACCCTCCCCGACGGCGAGGGCCCCTTCCCCGCCGCGGTCCTCGTGAGCGGCTCGGGGCCCCAGGACCGCGACGAGACCCTGCTGGGCCACAAGCCCTTCCTGGTACTGTCGGATCACCTCACGCGTCAGGGCATCGCGGTGCTCCGCTACGACGACCGGGGGGTGGGCAAGTCCACCGGGACGTTTTCCTCGGCCACGTCCGAGGACTTCACGTCCGATGCGCTGGCGGCCGTGGCGTTCCTGAAGGGGCGTGACGACATCGGGCCGGTGGGCATCATCGGCCATTCCGAGGGAGGCCTGGTGGGTCCCATGGCCGCCGTGCGGTCGTCCGACGTGGCCTACGTGGTCATGCTGGCAGGGCCGGGCCTGCCTGGACGGGACATCATCCAGCTCCAGAGCGAGCTCATCGCCCGCGCCGACGGAACCCCCGAAGAGTACCGGAAGCTCAACACCGAGACCCAGTCCCGTCTCTTCGACATCGTCACCTCGGAGCCCGACCCGGAGGTGGCGGCCCCAGAGCTGCGGGCGGCCCTGGAGGAATCGATCGCGTCCCTCCCGGCGGACGTCCGGGAGGAGATGGGTCCGGCCGCGACCCCCCAGGGCGTGGAGGCCCAGGTCCGCCAGGTGAACTCCCCCTGGTTCCGGTTCTTCCTCACCTACGATCCCCGCCCCACGCTGGAGAAGGTCCGGGTGCCGGTCCTGGCGCTCAACGGTGAGAAGGACCTGCAGGTTCCGCCGGAGCAGAACATCCCCGAGATCGCCGCCGCCCTGAAGCGCGGCGGAAATCCCGACGCCACCACCACGGTGCTCCCGGGGCTGAATCACCTCTTCCAGAAGGCCGGTTCGGGATCGCCCGCCGAGTACGCCACCATCGAAGAGACCATGGACCCGGCCGCCCTCCAGGCCGTGAGCGACTGGATTCTGGAGCGTTTCGGGAACTCCTGAAGCACCTGGAGCAGCCGATAACGCCGCTGCGGCGGGCCGAATCCTCCGGTGGCGGCGGGGCGCCCACCGGCCTCCACCCATCCCCCCTTCGCCGACCCTGTGGTCCGTCCGCCCGAGAGTCTTGCGCGATGGCTTGCATCTCATATATGCTACGGTCGTAGCGTGTGTGACATATAGCCCATGACCAGCAAACGTCCTCAAGACCTCGTCTTCACCCTCTTCGGTGAATACCTCCTCACCCGGGATCGCCCGGTGTGGGTGGGAAGCCTCATCACCCTGCTCCGTCCGTTCAATCTCTCCGAGGGCGCGGTACGCACGGTGCTCTCGAGAATGACCAAGAAGAAGTGGCTGAAGTCGCGCCGCCGGGGACGAAACTCCTATTACGACCTCACCGTCCGGGGACAGAAGCTCCTCGCCGAAGGCAAGCACCGGATCTTCCACCCTTCGTGGGGCGACGCCTGGGACGAGCAGTGGTACCTCCTCTCCTACTCCATCCCCGAAGATCGTCGCCACCTGCGAGATCGCCTGCGGGTGCGCTTGGCGTGGCTGGGGTTCGGGTCCATGGGAAACGGGATCTGGATCTCGCCCCACGACGTGGGGCGCCGGGTGGAGGAGATGGCCGAGGAGATGGGAATCCGGGAGCACCTGATCTGCTTCCGGGCCCAGTCGCTGGGGGCGTCCGACCATGCCGACCTGGTGGACCGGTGCTGGGATCTCCCGGCCCTCGCAGCACGCTATTGCGCCTTCCTCGAGCTCTGGCGTCCCGGGCTCGACTACATCCGGCAGGGGCTGGCCGGCGGCACCCTCTCCGACGAGGGGTGCTTCGTCCACCGCTTCAACCTCCTCCACGAGTTCCGGGCGTTCCCTCTGGAGGACCCCTACCTCCCGGCCGCTCTCCTTCCGGACGCGTGGCCGGGGCGCGAAGCGGCGCAGCTCTTCAACGAGCTGCACAACCTTCTGGAGGAGCCGGCGGAGCGCTACCTGGAGGCGGTTCTCAGCGACGAGCCCGCCCTGGCTTCCACCGGGGGAGGAGGCTGATGTAGCGCCGCCCACCCCACCGCCGTTCAGCGCGGATCCCTCCCGTCGCGCCGGCCGCGTCGTCCGCCTTCAACACCCTCCCGGGAGGGAACCCATGGCCGTCTCCGACAGCCGACCCACCACATACCGGCACCTTCGCCTCGACACCGACGGATCGCTGCGGCGCCTGGTCCTCGACCGTCCGCCGCTCAACGTCCTGACCATCGAGATGCTGGAGGAACTGGACGCAGCGGTCACGGCCGTGGAGCACGACGACGACGCCTCGGTCCTCCTGGTCGAGGGCGAGGGCAAGGCCTTCTGCGCCGGCGTGGACGTGGCCGACCACACCGCCGACCGGGTGGACCGGATGATCCACGTGTTCCACCGGGCGCTCACCCACCTTGCGGCCCTGGAGCTTCCCGTGGTGGCGGGCGTGAACGGGGCCGCGCTGGGCGGTGGGATGGAGCTCATGCTGGCCTGTGACGTGGTCCTGGCCCGGGAGGGCGCCAAGCTGGGCCAGCCCGAGATCCAGCTCGGGGTCCTTCCTCCCTTCGCGTCGGCGGTCCTGCCCCGCCTGGTGGGACGTGCCCACGCCATGGATCTCTGCCTCACCGGCCGGACCGTCACCGCCGAGGAGGGGCAGGCGCTGGGTCTGGTCCAGCACGTCTACCCCCGCGACACGTTCGCCGACGACGCCCATGCCTACGCCAGGCGCCTGGCGTCGCTGAGCCCACCCGTCCTCCGCCTGGCGAAGCGGGCGGTCGTGGAGGGCGACCGAGCGCCCCTGACCGACTCACTCCACACCATCGAACGCCTCTACCTGGACGAGCTCATGAAGCTCGAAGACGCGCGAGAAGGTCTCGCCGCCTTCATGGAAAAGCGTCCACCTGCCTGGAAGGGAGCCTGACAATGACCGAAGCGCACCAGCAGGAATTCACCTCTCCGTCGCTCCGCCTTCTGGATGTGCCGTGGGACGAGGGGCTGGACGCCGTCCTGGCGTACTGTCGCGACGTAGTGGAGGACCCCGACTTCCCCACGGTCAAGAAGTGGAGAGAGGCGGGCGGAAGCGTCCTGGGCCATTTCCAGGTCTATTTCCCCGAGGAGCTGGCCCGTGCGGCCGGCGTGCTCCCGGTGAAGGTCCGGGGCGCTCAGGTGGAGCGTGAGCAGGCCGACTCCCGCTTCGGCTCGTATCTCTGCTCCATCATCCGGAGCTCACTGGAGCTCGCGCTCACCGGTCGGCTCGAGGTCGACCTCTTCGTGACGCATCCCATCTGCGACGCCGCGCGCAACCTGGCCGGGATCTGGGGGAGGAACCGTCCCGAGCCCGCCCAGATCCTCTACCTCCCCCAGAACCCCAACTCCTCGTTCTCGGCCACGTGGCTCACCGAGGAATACCGACGGGTCCTGGGCGAGCTGGAAGCCATCTCGGGGAAGAAGGTCACGGACGGCGACCTGCGCCGCGCCATCGACACCTTCAACCTGAACCGCCATCTCCTGCGGCGGCTCTACGCCGTGAAGCGCGAGAAGCCCTGGCTCCTGCCCGTGCACGAGGCCTACGTCCTCATGGCCATGGGCGGGCTGATCACCCGGGAAGAGCACAACGAGCTCCTGGCGTGGACCCTCCATCGCATCGAGCAGAGAGAGATGCGCCGCCAGGACAAGATCAGGGTGGTCTTCGAGGGAGGCTTCTGTGAGCAGCCCCCCACCGACCTCCTGCGGGCCATCTCCGAGTTCTGCTACGTGGTCGATGACGACCTGCTCATCGGTCTCCGCTGGATTCTCAGCGACGTGCCCACCGAGGGCGATCCGCTCAAGAACCTGGCCGTGGCCTACCTGGACGACTCGTCGTACAGCCCGGTGCAGCACGACCTGCGCAAACCGAAGGAGAAGATGCTCCTTCAGCGCATCCACAACGCCAAAGCCTCCGCAGCAATCGTGGCTGCGGCCAAGATGTGCGAGCCGGGGCTGGACGAGCAGGTCGCCTACGCCCAGGCCCTCGACGAGGAGGGCATCCCCTATTTCGTCACCGAGTTCGAGGAGCGTATGACGTCCTTCGACCACCTGCAGATCCAGCTCGAGACGTTCGTCGAGAACATCCTCTTCGCGTGAGGCCGAGACCATGACCGTACAGACCCCTGTCGAAGAGCTCCTTGGCCGCGGTGCCCGCGACGGCGGCGCGCTCTTCCGTGACTGGTACGACTCCCTGACCCGTGCCGCCGACGCCGGCGAGCACGCCGCGTACGTCTTCGTCATGGGGAGCCTCAACGAGCTCCTCCACACCTTCGGCGTCCACACCGTGTTCCCGGAGATCAACTCGCTCCAGACCGCCGTGCGCAGGGTCGCGGACGAGTACCTCAACCTGGCCGAGGACCACGGCTTCAGTCCCGACGTCTGCGGGTATGTGAAGGCCGACTATGCGCTGCAGCTGAAGGGTGGGGAGCACCCCATGGGGC
>JASFRY010000195.1:0-7585 GCA_050114675.1 Gemmatimonadota bacterium
GACCGGTCATGGCGGACCCGCTGGTGCCCGGGGGCCGCGTGCGCCTGGACTTCGCCCCCTCCTTCGTCTCGTGGAACAGCCGGTACGGGCGGCACCTGGAGGACGGCACTGTGGTGGATGGGGTCGAGCCCCTGGGCGCCGATGTGAGCGATATCACGGGGGCCTCCCTCTTCCCCGGGTTGAAGACGCTGGAGCAGTCCATCCAGGACCTCACCGGCGAGACGCTCGCGCCCCGTCTGGGGACCACGTCGGGGGTGGTGACCAAGAACATCACCCGCCTGGACACCCGGCTCAGCCTGGGGGTCTTCGACTGGCTCACGGTGGGCGTGGACGTCCCCTACGTGAAGACGCGCACGGCCGTGGACGTGGCCTTTCGGCCCGACGGCGGGGCCAACCTGGGGGTGAACCCCAACATCAGCGATCCCGATGCCGTGTCGGCGCTCCTCCTGGGCATGGACGACGCCGTGGGCGCGGCCCAGGCCCGGGCCGCCGACCTGTGTGCGTCGGGAGGCGGGGCCGACTGCGAGGGGGCCCAGGCGCTGGCCCAGCGGGCGTCGGACTTCCAGACGCAGATGCGCAACGCCTACCTGGCCTCGCCCTTCTTCCCGCTGTCCTCGTCGTCCGCCGCCGTGGGCCTCTCCTCGGCCCTCTCCTCCCTGAACGACGCCCTGACCGGTGCGGGCCTCGCGGGGATCGGCGTGCCCATCCCCTTCGCCGGCGGGCCCCTGGATCCCGGCGACTTCGCGTCGCTCCCCACCTCAGGGGACGCGGGGATCCAGGGCTCACCCCTGGAGACCATCATGGGCCTCTGGGAGCTGGGCGACGTGGAGGTGTCGGCCAACGTCCGTCTCCTCGACGGCGTGGTGCAGGACTCCGCGAGCGACGCCCCGCGCTTCGCCTACACCCTCTCGGGCGGGGCGCTCGTCCGCCTGGGGACCGGCAAGCCCGACGACCCCGACGTCTTCCTGGACGTGGGGAGCGGGGACGGGCAGACGGACGTGGAGGGCCGCGTGGACGGAGGGCTCCGCGTGGGCCGGCGGCTGGAGTTCCGCGGGACGGTGCGCTACGGGGTCCAGCGCCCCACGACCCTGGTGCGCCGCGTCGCGCCCTTCGAGGGCATCCTCGCGCCGGCCTACACGAAGAGGGCGGTCCGTTGGACGCCGGGCAACTACACCTTCCTGGACATCTCTCCCCGGTGGCATCTCTCGGAGGCGCTCGCCCTGGCGGCGGACTACCGCCGCTACCACAAGGGTCAGGACCAGTACGCGCTGATCGGGGACCAGCCGGCCGGCATTCCGCAGGTGGACCCGGCGGACCTGGAGCGGGAGACCGAGATGACGCTCCAGGAGGCGTCGGTGGGGCTGCGCTACAACACCGTGGGCCTGTGGCGCCGGGGCCGGAGCGAATGGCCCCTGGAGCTCGGCGTCCGCGTGGTGTGGGCCGTGGCCGGGAGTGGGGGCCAGACCCCCAAGGCGACCCGCGCCCAGTTCAGCGCCTCCATCTTCAAGAGGCTCTGGGGACGGCCCTGAGCCTTCTCCCCTCAGCGGGAGGACAGCAGCTCCCTGGCGTGCTCCCGCGAGGCGGCCGATCCGGGATCGCCACCCAGCATCCGGGCGATCTCCTCCACCCGGGCGTCTCCCTGGAGCGTCCGCACGCGCGCGGCCGTGGCGGCGGCGTCCTGCTCCTTCTCCACCAGGAGGTGCGCGTCGGCGCGTGAGGCGAGCTGGGGCAGATGGGTCACCACGAAGACCTGGTGACGATTCGCCACCTCTCCCAGCTTCCGCGCCACGGACGTGGCCACCACGCCTCCGATGCCCGCGTCGATCTCGTCGAAGACCACCACGGGCACCCGGTCCACGTCGGCCAGGATGGACTTGAGGGCCAGCATGATCCTGGACAGCTCGCCGCCGCTGGCGATCCGGGAGAGGGGCATGGGCTCGAGCCCGGGGTTGGGTGCCACCACGAAGGCCACGGCTTCGGCGCCCTCCGGTCCGATGCGCTCCAGCGTGCGCAGGCGCACCTCGAAGGCCGCCCCGGGCAGGCCCAGCTCCGGGAGCACCCCCTCCACGGCGTCGGCCAGCGCGCGGGCGCCGGCCTGCCTCCGGGCGCTCAGCTCCCCTGACACGTCCTCCAGGGCGTGGCGCGTCCGGGCCAGCGCCTCCCTGACCTCTTCCAGGTCGTGATCGGCATCTTCCAGCTCACCCAGCTCGTTGCGCACCCGCTGGGCCGTCGCCAGCACGTCGGCCAGCTCGGGGCCGTATTTCCGCTTGAGCCGGAAGATGAGATCGAGGCGGCGCCGGACCTCCTCGAGGCGCCGCGGATCGTGCTCCACCGACGCGGCATAGTCGCCCATGCGGCGACCGGCCTCCGACGCGGCCTGGTAGGCGTCCTCCAGCAGCTGGGCCACCTCCTGGAGCGCCGGATCGAAGCGGGCCAGGCGCGCCACCGCGCTTCGCATCTCGCTCAGCCGGTCGGCCACGGCACCGTCCCCGGCATAGAGAGCCTCGTACACGCCCCCCGCGCCCTCCATGAGCTCCTCGGCGTGCTCGTGCCGCTGCACCTCTCCCTCCAGCTCGTCGTCCTCCCCGGGGCGCAGCGAGGCCGCGTCGATCTCCCCCAGCTGGAAGCGAAGGAAGTCGGCCCGGCTCTCGATGTCGCGGAGGTGCGCCTCCCGCTCCTCCAGGCTCTCCTCCAGGGAGCGGACCCGCGCATACTCCTCGCCGACCCGCTCCACCAGCGCGTCGGTGGCGCAGAACGCGTCGAGGATGGCCCGCTGCTCGGCACTCCGGAGGAGGGTCTGGTGCTCGTGCTGGCCATGGAGGTCCACCAGGGCGCTCCCCAACGCGCCCACGACGCCCGCCGTCGCCGGCGACCCGTTGACCCAGGCGCGGTTGCGCCCTTCGGCCGCCACTTCCCTGCGGAGGATGAGATGGCCGTCTTCCGGACGGAAGCCCAGCTCCTCCAGGCGCGCCTCGAACCCTGCGAGGCCGGATACGTCGAACACCGCCTCCACCGTGGCCCGATCGGCGCCGGTGCGCACCACGGTGGACGACGCGCGCTCGCCCAGGAGGAGGGAGAGGGCGCCCACGATGATGGACTTCCCCGCGCCGGTCTCTCCCGAGAGGACGTTGAGGCCCGGCCCCAGGTTCAGGCTCAGGTCCTCGACGACGGCGTAGTCGCGGATGCGGAGTTCGACGAGCATGGCCGTGGAAGGTACGTGGGAGGGGGGCGCCGGCTCAATGGTCGAACGGGAACCCGGGCCCGGGTGCGGCGCGGACGGCCGTCCCCGGTGGGCACGGCGCTGCGGGGAGCGCTCCCCTCAGGCGCGCTCCGGAGGGCGCGCCGCCCAGTTGAGCTTGCGCCGCATGGTCCCGAAGAACGTCTGGCCGGGCAGCCGCACGAGGAGCACGTCGTGGTCCCCCCGCGATACCACGATCTGGTCCCTCGGGTTCAGCGTCCGGGCCACCTGTCCGTCCACGGTGACCTGGAGCTCATGCGAGGGATCCAGGGGCCGCACGTTGATGGTGTCGCGCGCCGGGACCACCAGGGGACGCACCGCCAGCGAGTGGGGGCAGATGGCCGTGACCACGATGCACTCCACCTCCGGCACGATGATGGGTCCGCCGGCGGACAGCGAGTACGCCGTCGAGCCGGTGGGCGTGGCCAGGATGACGCCGTCCGCGGCGAAGCTCCCGATCTCGTCCGTGATGTCCCCGTCGCGGACCGCCAGGTGGATGGGCGTCACCCGGGCGGCACCGGGCTTGTGGACGACCACGTCGTTCAGGGCGTGGAGGGTGTGGCCCTCAGCCCGCCCGTCGCCCAGGATCGTGGCGTTGAGGGTGAAGCGGCGGTCCAGCTCACCCTGCCCCGTGAGCACCTGCTCCAGGCCCCGTTCCAGCTCGGCCTCGGCGGTGGTGGTGAGGAAGCCCAGCTGCCCGAGGTTCACACCGAACACCGGCGTGTCCAGCCCGGCCACCAGGCGCGCGGCGCGCAGGAGCGTGCCGTCGCCTCCCAGGGCCACCACCAGATCCACGTCACGGTACGCCTCGCCGTTGGCCGTCTCCTCGCCGCCGGTCTCGCCCACGTCCCGCTCCACGAACGCGATGGTCACGTCGTGACGGGCACAGATCTCCTCCATGCGTGCCACGGCCCTGGGGAGGTCCGCATGGCGGCGCCGCAGGACGACGCCGATCCGTTCCACGGGGCCGGGGAGACGCTCCCGGCCCTCCACGGTGGTCATGAGACGGTGCTGCCCTCGCCCACGTGCACCAGGTGGCGCACGCGGGCCGTGATGCCCTCGGCGTCCAGCCCGAGCTCGGCCAGGAGCTCGCGCCGGGCTCCGTGCTCCACGAAGCGATCCGGGACCCCCATGGTGGCCAGACGCGGACGGGACTCCAGCTCGAGCGCGTCCAGCTCCCTCGCCATGTAGGCTCCGAAGCCGTTGGTGAGCTGGCCCTCCTCCACCGTGAGGAGGTAGGGATGGCTCCGCGCCATCTCCCGGAAGACCTCGGTGTCGTACGGCTTGAGGAAGCGGCAGTTGACCACGGTGCAGCGCACGCCGTCCTTCGCCAGCGTCTCGGCGGCCTCGAGGGCCGGGAGGACCATCGTCCCCACGGCCAGGATGGCCACGTCGGCACCGTTGCGGAGGATCTCCCACGTGTAGGGCTCCACCGGGGGGATCTCGGCCAGGGCCGGGACGTCCGAGGGCACGGCGTCGCGCGGCCAACGCACGCTCCACGGACCATCGTTCCGTTCGGTGGCCAGGCGCACCAGGGCCAGCAGCTCCGAGCCGTCCCGCGGCGCGGTGACCGTCATCCCAGGAACACCCAGCATGTACACGATGTCCAGCGTGCCGTGGTGGGTCGGCCCGTCCTCCCCGGCGATGCCCGCCCGGTCCATGCCGAAGACCACCGGCAGGCCCTGGAGCGCCACGTCGTGCACGATGTTGTCGAAGGCGCGCTGGAGGAAGGTGGAGTAGATGGCCACCACCGGCTTGATGCCCTGGGTGGCGAGCCCGGCGGCGAAGGTGACGCCGTGGCCCTCGGCGATGCCCACGTCGAAGTAGCGGTCGGGGTGGGAATTCTGGAAGATGTCGGTGCTGGTGCCGTCGGGCATGGCGGCGGTGATGGCCACCACCCGGGGATCGGCGTCGGCCAGCTCCACCAGGCCGTTGCCGAACACCTTCTGGTACCGCGGAAGGCCCCCGCCCTTCCTGGTCCCCTTGCCGGTGACCTTGTCGAAGGGGCCCGAGGCGTGCCAGGACCAGGGGTCGGCCTCGGCGGGATCGAACCCCTTCCCCTTCTGGGTGAGCACGTGGACCAGGATGGGCCCGTGCATCTCCCTCACCCGGGACAGCGTCTCCAGGAGGGCGTCCATGTCGTGCCCCTCCACCGGGCCCACGTAGCGGAAGCCCAGCTCCTCGAAGATGAGGCCGGGGGTGAGCAGGTGCTTCACGCTCTCCTCCAGCCGACCCGCCACCTCCTCCATGGCGCCGCCGATGCTCGACGGAGCCCGGTGGAGGATCTCCTTCACCAGGCTCCGGACCTTGTTGTAGGCCGGGTTGGTGATCATGCCGGTGAGGTACTTGTTCATGGCCCCCACGGCCGGGGCGATGGACATGTCGTTGTCGTTGAGCACCACGACGAAGTCCCGACCCGTGTGACCCGAGTTGTTCAGCGCCTCGTACGCGAGCCCGCATCCCATGGCACCGTCGCCGATGACGGCCACCACCTCGAAGTCGTCCCCCCGGAGGTCCCGCCCCACGGCCATGCCCCACGCCGCGGAGATGGACGTGGAGGCGTGGCCCGCGCCGAAGGCGTCGTACTCCGACTCGTCACGGCGGAGGAAAGGAGCCAGACCCCCCTTCTGCCGGATGGTGGGGAGACGCTCGTTGCGGCCCGTGAGGATCTTGTGGATGTAGGCCTGGTGCCCCGTATCCCACACGATCTGGTCCCGGGGCGTGTTGAAGACGTAGTGGAGCGCCACGGTGAGCTCGGTGACCCCGAGGCTGGCACCGAAGTGGCCCCCCTTCTGGGAGACGACGTCGATGTGGCGCTGGCGGGCTTCGTCGGCGACGCGCTGCAGGTCGCCGCGGGAGAGCTTGCGAAGGTCTTCGGGAGATTGGATTCGATCCAGCAGGGCCACCGGATCACTCCTTGGCTGCGATTGTGTAGTCGAGGGTCAAAGATACCCCGGACGGTCGTTTCTGGTCAGGGGGGAGACGCACACAGGGTTCGGCCCCTCACCGCCGTCGGTCCACCACGTACCGGGCCAGGGCTTCCAGCGCCGGCGCGTCCAGGCCCGCATCGGCCAAGGCGCCCAGGGCCGCCTCCACCTGGTCCCGCGCGCGGCGACGCGCCTCCTCCAGCCCGTAGAGGGCCACGTAGGTGGACTTGTCCAGCGCCGCGTCGGAGGGGTTCTTTCCCAGCGTCTCCGCGGTCTGCGTGGCGTCCAGGATGTCGTCGGCGATCTGGAACGCCAGGCCGATGGCCCGGCCGTAGCGGAGCAGCGCCTCGCATACCGACGGCGAAGCACCCGCCGCCACGCCCCCCATGAGAAGGGACGCGGCCAGCAGGGCTCCGGTCTTCCGGCGATGCAGCCCGTCCAGCTCCTCCCCGCCCAGGCGCCTTCCTTCGCCCTCCAGGTCCACCCACTGGCCGCCCACCATCCCCCCTGCGCCGGCGGCTTCCAGCAGGATCCCGGCGACCCGGCCCGCCTCTTCGGCGCTCCGTCCCAGGGCCCGGCTCGCCGTCCACGCCTGGAGGGCGGCCGCCGGGATGAGAGCGGCGCCGGCGCGCACGGTGACGTCCTCTCCGTGGGCGCGGTGGGTCGTGGGGCGCCCCCGCCGGAGGTCGGCGTCGTCCATGCAGGGGAGGTCGTCGTGCATCAGGGAGTAGGCGTGGATGAGCTCCAGGGCCGCCGCCAGGTCGTAGGCGGTGGGGTCGTCCCGACCGCCGCACGCACGGAACGCCGTGACGCACAGCACGGGCCGGAGCCGCTTTCCGTCGGACAGCACGCCGTGGCGCACCGCGTCGGCGACGTCGGCCGCCACCAGGGGCGCCACCCGGGCGACGGCCCGCTCCAGCGCCGCCGTGACGTGCGGAGCCTGGGCCGCCAGGTACCCTTGCAGGTCGAAGGCCCCGCTCACCCGTCGTCCTCCTCCTGGAGCTCCCGGGTCTCCCCGCCGGTGAGCAGCTCCTCCACCCGCAGCTCGGTGCGGGCCAGGAGCCCCTCGGCTTCCCGCACCAGCCGCACGCCTTCCTCGAAGAGCGTCAGCGCCCGTTCGAGCTCGACGTCGTCGGACTCCAGAAGGCCCAGGATCTCCTCCAGGCGCCGGAGCCGTCCCTCCAACGTGGATGCGGCCTCGCCGTCGGGGATGTCCCCTTCCTCCGACGTCACCGGAGACTTCACGTCGTCACTCACGGTTCCTCCTCCATGGAAGGGCCGTCGGCACGCGCCGCCACGCTTCCATCGGCGACGCGCAGCTCGAATCGACGACCCGGGGGAAAGTCTTCGACCCTGCGGAGCACCCTCCCGTCCTCGGCCCGCGCCACCGCGTAGCCGCGCTCCAGAATGCCGAGGGGAG
>JASFRY010000196.1:0-7554 GCA_050114675.1 Gemmatimonadota bacterium
GTTCTTCCAGGGGGTCCTCCGCATCCTGAAGAAGGCCACCATCCCGCTGGTCATCACCGGGATCGTCCTGTCGACGCTGCACCAGTCGTCCCTCGGGTCCCTCTTCCTCATCACCCCGTACCGGCTTCACCCGCTCTGGTACTCGCCCATCATCTACGTCCTCTTCTTCACCTCTGCGGTGGGGCTCGGGCTCATGATGGTGACGCTGGAGTCCCTGGTGTCGTCGTGGCTGGTGGGCCACAAGCTCCACATGCGGGAGATCGGCGGCCTGGGTCTGGCAGCCTCGGTTGTGCTCTGGATCTACCTCGCCCTCCGCCTGGGCGACCTCGCCCATCGGGGTGTTCTGCCCCAGGCCCTGGCCGGGTCGCGGCAGGCCAACCTCTTCCTCTTCGAAGTGGGCGTGAGCGCGCTGCTGCCGGCCGTCCTCCTTCTCTTCCGGCGCGTGCGGGCGTCGGTGGGAGGGATGGCGCTGTGTGCCGTCCTCACCGTGTCGGGGATGGTGCTGTACCGTCTCGACGTGTCCATCCTGGCTTTCGCACGGCCCGAGGGGTTCGCGTACGTGCCGAGCTGGGAGGAGTTCGCAGTGAGCGTCGGCATCGTCGCGGCGTTCGTTCTCACCTTCGTCTTCTTCGTGGAGCACCTGCGGGTCTACGACGACGTGGGGCCCGCCGCGCGTGACGGGGCCGAAGACACGGCGGGGGAGGATCTCACCCCGCCGGTAGGCCGGAGCTTCGACCCCGCCACGCTCCACGGGCTGCTCCCCGACCGCCTGGCCGCGCCGCGGCGCTACTCGGCCGCGGCGCTGGCCGGCGCGGTGGTGGCGTTGGCGTTCCTGCCCGTGAAGGGCAGGACGTCGGTGCCCGTGCCGGCGATGGCGGCCCGGTCGGTGGAGGGCGTCGTGCGCGACGAAGGCGTCGGGGTGGAGCGGGTGCTGAGCCTGGCCGGTTCCCTCACTACCGTAGCCTCCGACGGACCGGGCGAGGCGGCGCCCCTCCTCCTCATCGACGGCAACCGGAACGGGACGCTGGTGCTCTTCGACCACGAGGCCCACGTGGACCGCCTCGGCGCCGACACCTCGTGCGTCACGTGCCACCACATGAGCCTGCCGCTGGAGCGGAACACGTCGTGCGCGGCTTGCCATCGGGACATGTACGACACCACGTCGGTATTCGAGCACGACGTCCACGAAGAGGCCCTGGACGGCAATGACGGGTGTGTCCAGTGCCATGACGGGACGGCCGCCGTGAAGAGCTACGAGACGGCCACGGCGTGCGCCGAGTGCCACGAGGGAGAGGTCCACGCCAGCTCGATCATCGCGGCGCCCCAGGAGCGCTGGCGCGCGGCGGCGAGCTATACCGATGCCATGCACGGGCTGTGCAAGACCTGCCACGAGCGGCTCCTCGAGGAGGAGCCGGCGGCCCACCCGGCGGAGCTGGCCCAGTGCCGGGCCTGTCACGATGCGGACCGTGAGAACGAGCTGCGCCGCCTGATGCCCTCGCGCTCGGAGGCGGCGGCCGCCGCCGGGCGCGGCCCGACCCGAGCCGGAGGAGGTGGAGCGCCATGAACGCACTGGGCACGCGGTCGGGAGAGATCCACGCATGGCTCCGGTCGAACCTCTTCGACGAGGTTCCCATGGCCATCAGCGTCATCAGCCGAGACTTCCGGGTGCTCGAGGCCAACCGGCGCTTCGAGGAAGCGTACGGCCCCTGGCGGGAGCGACCGTGCTACGAGGTCTACAAGGGCCGCTCGGAGCCGTGCCTCCGCTGTGCCGCCCTGGAAGTCTTCGTGGACGGCCGCATCCGTACCCGGGAGGAGCAGGGAAGGACCGGGGACGGCCAGGACATGAACTACCTGGTCCACATGGTGCCGGTGACCCGGCCCAACGGAGACATCCCGTACATCATCGAGATGTGCACGGACATCACCGCGGTGAAGCGCCTGGAGCGGGAGAAGCGGGAGGCCGAACGGCTTGCGGCCGTGGGTGAGACCGTGGCTGGGGTGGCACACGGCATCAAGAACATCCTCATGGGCCTGGAAGGCGGCATGTACGCCGTGAACACGGGCATCCGCAAAGGAGACGACGAGCGCATCGCCGGCGGGTGGACCATGCTGGAGGACAACGTTCGCCGCATCTCGGCGTTCGTGAAGGAGTTCCTGGACTTCGCCAAAGGCCGCACCACCTCGGTAGCCCCGGTGGACCCCTGCCTCCCCGCTCGGCAGGTAATGGAGCTGTACGCCGAGCGGGCTGCGGAGGCGGGGATCCGGCTCCGGGCCGATCTGCCCGAGGGGGTGGAGCCTGTTCCCCTGGACCG
Source organism: Gemmatimonadota bacterium (assembly GCA_050114675.1). Classification (GTDB taxonomy): domain Bacteria; phylum Gemmatimonadota; class Gemmatimonadetes; order Longimicrobiales; family Gaopeijiaceae; genus SZUA-318. Next base: position 2,313 of record JASFRY010000196.1, read on the forward strand.
TGAGGGGATTCACACGTGCCTGGCCAACCTGGTGTCCAACGCCATCGACGCGTGCCTGGTCGCCGAGGCCCGACGCGAATTCGAGGTGGTCCTGACCTGCCGCGAGGAGAACGACGACATCGTCTACGAGGTCGCCGACAACGGCCGGGGGATGGACTATGAGATCAGCCGGAAGGTGTTCTCCAAGTTCTTCACCACCAAGGGCTCGGACCGGGGCACGGGTCTGGGCCTGCTCACCACCAAGCGCATCGTCCACCAGCACCGTGGCCAGATCACCTTCACCTCCACCGAGGGGGAGGGGTCGGTCTTCCGCATCGTGCTGTCCCGCGGTGCCCTGGCCGAGCTCGATGCCCAACCGGATCAGGGTGACGAGAAGGAGAAACACGGCGGGGGATCCAGAGAGGTGAAACCATGATCAGACCGCAAGACCGGACCGTGCTCGTGGTCGACGACGAGCCCGACGTCAGGGAATACCTGGCCCAGATCCTCCGCGACGCGGGGTTCCGCGTGCGGACGGCCAGCGACGGGGTGGAGGCCATGGAGATGATCCGCGCCGAGCGCCCGGACTTCATCTCCCTGGACCTGGTCATGCCCAGGAAGAGCGGGCACAAGCTCCTCTACGAGCTACGGAAGGACCGGGAGCTCTCGCGCATCCCGGTGCTCATCGTGACCGCCCACGCGCGAGACGAGCTGGGTCAGGAGCACCTGGCCGACATCGTGGACAGCCGGGTCATCGCCGGTCCCGGCGTCTACCTGGAGAAGCCGGTGAAGCCCCTGGACTACGTGCGGTGCGTCCAGCGGGCCCTGGGCATCGAGGAGACGCCGGAGAACGGGGACCGGGCGGGTCTGCAGGAGGAGCTGCGGCAGCGGATGGCCGGGGCCGAGCCCCACGCCCTGCGCCGGGCTCTCGAAGCGTTGATCAAGACTCCCGAGTGAGGGAAGGAACATGTCTACATCGAGCCAGGCCGGCACGCGGCCGGCCAAGAAGATCCTGGTCGTCGACGACGAGCCCGACGTGGCCAGCTACCTCATGATGCTGCTGCGGGACCACGGCTACGAGACCCTGTCCGCCGCCGACGGCACCGAAGCGCTGGACCTGGTGCGGCAGGAGCACCCGGACCTGGTGACGCTGGACATCTCCATGCCCAAGGCGTCGGGGACCCGGTTCTACAAAGAGGTGAAGACCGACCCGGAGCTGTCGTCCACACCGGTGGTCATCGTGACGGCCGTCACCGGGTACGGCGGGGATCGCTACGCCTACGAGAAGTTCATCAGCCAACGGACCCTGGTGCCGCCCCCCGAGGGCTTCTTTCCCAAGCCCATCGAGCGGGAAGCGTTCCTGGAGGTCGTGGAGAAGCTGCTGTCGAGCTGACCGGGAAGACGGACGCAGCCCCCCCGAGACGAGGGTGCCGCCCCGAGCCGGATCCGGGGTGGCGCGCTCGTCTGCGTCGCGTCAGGAGATGGGCCGCCGCACCACCGAGACCTTCACGTTGGAGGGGTGGCTCGGATCCCGGTACACCCGTATGTGCGCCGTGCGAAAGTCCGACTCCTCCGCCTCGAAGATGTTGGGCACGAAGGTCTGCGGATTCCGGTCGATGAGAGGGAACCAGCTGCTCTGGACCTGCACCATGATGCGGTGCCCCCTCTTGAACGTGTAGCTCTGGGTGTGCAGCGAGAACGAGTAGTCCAGCACCGAGTCGGAGACGATGGGCTCGGGGGTCTCGAAGCCGTTGCGGTACCGTCCCCGAAAGACCTCGTTGGACACCATGAGCTCGTAGCCCGCGAGCTTCCAGTCGTCGGGATACGACTCGGGATAGACGTCGATGAGCTTGACGATCCAGTCGCCGTCTGTGCCGCTGGTGGCAGCGTAGAGATTGGCCATCACCTCTCCGGCGATGGTGACGTCCGCGTCGAGGACGTCGCTCTTCCACGACAGCACGTCGGGACGGCTGCCGTCGACGAAGCGCTGGTCCTCCACGAGCCAGGTGCGCCAGGTGGAGCCGGGTCCGTAGGTGGCCTGGATGGGGCGGTGGCGGTAGGGGACCGGGTGGGCCGGGTCCGAGACGTACGCATCCCACGGCTCCGGATCCGAACCTTCGGGCGGCTGGAAGGAGAGCTCCCCGTCTGCGTGGAAGTATAGGTTACGCGCTTCCACGTCCCGCTTCGGCGGCCAGGCGTCCCAGCGGCGCCACTCGTTGGAGCCGGCCACGAAGGTCAGGGCCTCCGGGAGGTCCAGCGTACCCTGGTCCTTGAGCCAGTACGCGAACCAAGGAGCCTGGATGTCCTTCAGGAAGTGCTCCGAGGTGGTGCTCCCGAACTGGATGGGGCCCAGGGCGTCCCCCTGCATCCGCGCCCACCCCCCGTGGTTCCACGGCCCCACCACCAGGTAGTTGATCCCCGCCGTGTCGTGGCGCTCCAGCGCCTCGTAGATGCGCACGGGGCCGTAGAAGTCCTCCTGGTCCCACCACCCGGCCACGTTGAGGGTCGGCACCTTCACGCCGGTGATGTGGGGGATGAGGGTCTGGCGCTGCCAGAAGGCGTCATAGTCCGGATGGGCCACGTAGTCGTTCCACGTGGGGATGCGCCCTTTCAGGACCTTGTCGTTGACGTTGGCCAGCGAGCCCAGCTTCAGGTACCACGGGTAGGTGTCGTAGCTGTCGAACTGGAACTGCTCCGTCTCCTTCGACGTCTCCATCATTGCGGCGTACTCGAACCCGTAGCTCAAGCGGAACGCACCGTTGTGGTGGAAGTCGTCGCCGAGCCACATGTCGGCGGGCGAGGCCTGGGGCGAGATGGCCTTGAGGGCCGGATGGGGCTCCAGGGCGCCCATGATGGTCGTCCATCCCGAGTAGGAGATGCCCAGCATCCCCACCCGCCCGTTGTTGTCCGGCACGTTGTGCAGGAGCCACTCGATGGTGTCCCAGGTATCGGTGCCCTCGTCGAGGGCGGTGGTGTCGCCCGGGGCCCGGGCGGGCCGCTGCATGACGAACGCCCCCTCCGAGCCGAAGCGTCCCCGGATGTCCTGGAAGACGAAGATGTAGCCCTCCCCGTCGGAGGCCAGATCGCGGAAGTAGGCGTTGAAGTTCCCCTCGGCACCGTCGACCCCGTAGGGCGTGCGCGTCATGACGAAGGGCAGGGGACCGGCCTGGTCCTTCGGGGAGAAGATCCGCGTGTGGAGGCGCACGCCGTCGCGCATGGGGATCATGACCTCCCGGACGTCGAAGCGGTTTGCCGGTTGTTGTTGGCCGGCGCAGACGTGGGGTACCGCGGCGGCCGCCAGGATCAGGGCGCCCAGGGCGGCCCAGGCGGGACGGGCAGGGGCGCCGGGACGGCGAGAGCGGGCGAGGGACCGGGACATGGAAACGCTCCGGGCGTCGGGTGTCTGGGCTTGGCTGGGCTGGGCTGCGCCAATGTAGCCAGGAGTGGCGGGGGCGCGCCAAAGTCTTCCCGTGAAACGTTCGGGCCTGGCGATCCCCGTCGGCGGGGGGACGGGGCACCAGGCGCCCCGCCCCCTGACCGTGTCAGTCGTTCTGGAGGGCGCGCACGGGATCCACCGTGACGGCCTTCCGGGCGGGAAGCCAGCACGCGAGCAGGGCTCCGGCGAAGAGGGTCAGCGCCGCCCCGCCGAACGTCACCACGTCGGTGGGGGGTACTCCCCACACCAGGTGCGACACCACGCCCGACAGGGCCAGCGCCGCCACGCCGCCCACCACGAGCCCCGCGGTGGCCGGGACCATGCCGACGCGCACCACGCGTCCCAGGACCGCGCGCGGCTCCGCGCCCAGGGCCATGCGCACGCCGATCTCGTGGGTACGGCGACTGGTGGCGAAGGCCACCACGCCGGCCACGCCCGCAAGGGTGACCAGGAGGGCAAGCCCGGCGAAGATCCCCATGAGCGCCGCGGTGAGGCGGCGCGGGGCCACGGCGTCGGCCACGTACGTTTCCAGCGGCTCCACCCGGGACACCGGTGCGTCGGGCTCGAGCTCGTGGACCAGGCCGGCAACGGTGCGCCCCAGGACCCCCAGGTCCACGTCGGCGCGTACCACCAGGTCGCCGCCTCCGAACGCCTGGCTGTTGTCGGACAGGTAGATGGCCGGCGTCGCTTCGGTCTCCAGCCCTTCCATCTTCACGTCACCGGCCACACCCACCACGGTGAGCCAGTCGCCACACTGACCCGAGTTGTACGAGCACACACGGACCTGGCGGTCCAACGGGTCCTCCCCCGGCCAGAGGCGAGCGGCCAGCGTCCGGGACAGGACCGTCGAGCGCTCGGGGAGCGCACGGTCGTCCTCGGTCAGTGCCCGTCCCCGGATCACCGGGATCTCCAGGGTCGCGAAGTATCCCGGTGAGGAACGGAGCGTCATGACCTGCACGTAGGCGTCGGGACCGGCGCCTGCCGTCTCCTCGGTCTCCAGCCCGGTCCGGAAAGACGCGCCGTTGAGGGGGACGCTCTGCACCCGGGCCGCACTCCGGACGCCCGGCACGGCCTCGATGCGCTGGACCAGCTCGTCGAAGAACGGGTCGTCCTTGGGCTCCTCACCCATGTAGTAGCGCATGGGGAGGGTGACGTGGGCCGAGAGCACGTGGCTCGCCCGGTAGCCCGGATCCACCGAGGACACGGCCGCGAAGGAGCGGGCCAGGAGCCCGGCTCCCGTGAGGAGCACGAAGGCCAGCGCGACCTGGGCGCCCACGAGCCACGCGTGGGCCCGGTTGCTGCCCGGGCCCACCTCGGCCGTCCGGCTGCGACCCAGCGTCGAGGCGGCGCCTGCGGCACGGCGCAGTGCAGGCACGGAACCGAAGAGGAGGCCCGTGAGCACCGACACGGCCACGGCGAAGGCCAGCACCGATCCGTCCATGGATGCCTCGAAGGCGCGGGGCGTGAAGCGGCCGGCGAACTTGACCAGCAGGCCCAGGCTGCCTCGGGCCAGCGCCACGCCCACCATGCCTCCCAGCAGGGCCAGGAGCGTGCTCTCGGTGAGGAGCTGTCGGATCAGGCGTCCCCGCCCGGCGCCCAGGGCCTGGCGCACGGCGAGCTCATGGCCCTGGCGCACGGCACGCCCCAGAGCCAGGCTGGCTACGTTGGCGCAGGCGATGAGCAACACCAGCGCCGTGGTCCCCATGAGGATGAGGAGCGTGGGACGTGCCCGGGCAACCAGGTCCTCCTTCAGCGGAGAGACCTCGGCGGCATACCCCTTGGAGGCGGGATAGACGTCGGGGTGCTCACCCGCGATCTCCGACGCCA
>JASFRY010000197.1:0-7550 GCA_050114675.1 Gemmatimonadota bacterium
ACGGCCTGGACCTGGGGCTCGACGTATGGGCCATGCCAGGCCCCTTCGGCGAATCCTGGTGCGCGGGCAGCAATGCGCTTCTGGCCGACGGCGCCCGGGCGTTGGTGTCCATCCGCGGATTCCTGAGGGATGCCCTGGGGGTGGACGACGTGGAGGATGCCCCAGTCGGGGGGGAGATCCGGGACGGCGAGGCGGGTCGGATCCTGGGTGCCCTCACCGACGGTGGCCACACGGTGGACGAGATCGCCCGGGCCACGGGACTCACGTCCGCGCGGACCCTGACGCTCCTCTCCGGGCTCGAGCTCGACGGGTGGGTGGAGCGGACACCGGGGATGCGTTTCCGCCGGGCGAGCTGAGGACGGACGGGCCGTGGAGCTCCGGCATCGCACGGTCCCGGCCGCGTTCCTCTACGTCCATGCCCCCTTTTGCGCACGTCGCTGTTTCTACTGTGACTTCGCGGTGCAGGTACGGCGTACGGGAGACCTGGACGGATGGCTCCAGGCCCTGGCAGGAGAGCTCCGCGCCGTCGAGGAGGAGGGACTGTTCACCCTTCCCGACGTCCTGGAGACCCTGTACGTGGGTGGCGGAACGCCGTCGCTCCTGGGATCCGGGGCCATGCGGGGCCTGGCCCGGCTCGTGGGTGTCACGCGGCTGGAGGCGCCGACGCTCGAATGGACGGCGGAGGCCAACCCGGAGAGCTTCACGGCCGAAGTGGCGGCGGCATGGAGGCGTGCCGGCGTGAACCGTCTGAGCCTCGGCGCCCAGACCTTCCACGCGCCGACGCTTCGGTGGATGGGGCGACTCCACGGCCCGGAGGGGCCCGGTGCAGCAGTGGCCCGAGCGCGGCGAGCGGGGATCGACAATCTCTCGGTCGATCTGATGTTCGGTCTCCCGGGCCACCTGGGCCGGGACTGGTCGGCGGATCTGGCCGGGGTGCTGGCTCTGGATGTGCCCCACATCAGCCTGTACGGGCTCTCGGTGGAGCCCGCCACACCGCTGGGTCGCGCAGTCGGAGAGGGCCGCGAGCCGCCGGTGGACGAAGCGCGCTACCGGGACGAGTACCTGGAAGCGTCGGAGACGCTGCGTGCAGAGGGCTACGACCACTACGAGGTCTCGAACTTCGCCCGACCCGGCGCGGCCTCCCGACACAACCAGGCCTACTGGAGCGGAGTCCCCTACCTCGGCCTGGGAAACGGAGCCCACAGCTACGCTCCGCCCATCCGCCGCTGGAACCTGAGGGACTGGAACGCCTACATGAAAGAGGCAACACAAGGGCGGAGCCCGGAAAGGGAGCGTGAGGTGCTCGACGAGGCTGCCCGCCGACTGGAGCGGATCTGGCTGGGTCTTCGGACATCCGACGGACTCGACCTCGAGGGTTGGGGCGCAGAAGCCATGGGCCGTGCGCGCCGGTGGGCCTCGGGAGGACTGGCCCACGTGGAGGAGAGCAGGGTGCGCCTGACCGCTCGCGGCTGGCTCCTTCTGGACGAACTCTCCGTGGAGTTGGACAGCGTCGCGGCTTGACCGGGCGCGCAACCCGTTTCGATCTTCTCAGCCATGGCGGCACTGGACAGACGCGTGCTCGCGGGCGGTGACCTCACCGAGCGTGAGCGACAGGTACTGGAGGCCGTGGTCCGCACCTACGTGGACACGGCAGAGCCTGCGGGAAGCCGTGTGCTTTCCCGCCGGTTCGATCTGGGTGTGTCCCCCGCCACCGTGCGCAACACCATGTCCGACCTGGAGGCGAAGGGCTACCTGACCCATCCCCACACGTCGGCGGGACGTGTGCCCACGGACCTCGCCTACAGGTTCTTCGTGGACCGGCTCATGGAGCCGTTCATCCTGACGCCTCAGGAGCAGGAGGTGCTGGCCCGCGAGCTACACGTGGCCGGGGGCTCGGAAGTGGAGCGGCTGGTCCGCCAGGCAGCCCGGGCGCTGAGCCTCCTGTCCAACGAGCTGGGCGTGGCGGTGGCTCCCCAGCTGGACGAGGCGATCCTGGAGCGGCTGGAGCTCATCCAGGTCACGTCCGACAAGGTGCTCCTGGTGGCGACCATCCGGGGTGGGGTGGTGCGCACGGTATACGTGGACATGCCCGTGGAGGTGCCAAGGGACACGCTGGTCACCGTAACCGTGGCGCTGAATGAGCGTCTCGCGGGGCTGTCGCTGCAGGAGATCCGGCGGACGCTGCCCGAGCGGCTCCGGGACGCACACGCGGGAGACGAGGGAGCCTCCGAGCTCCTGAACATCTTCGTCCAGTCGGGGCAGGACCTCTTCAGCCTCCAGGATCTGGACAGCACGCGCATCCACCTGGGCAGCGCCAGCGTGTTGGCTGCTCAACCCGAGTTCGAGAGCGGTGAGCGGCTCAAGGGGCTCATCGAGCTGACGGAGCGGAGGGACCTTCTGGCCCACGCAGTGGGTAGTCGCGAGCACCGTGGCCAGCTTCAAATCACCATCGGTGGTGAGAACGACACACAGGTTCTCGCCGATTTCACGCTGGTCACCGCCGAATACCGCGTGGGGAGCCTGAAGGGCGTCATCGGCGTCATCGGGCCCACCCGTATGCCCTACGAGAAGGTGGTCGCCATCGTGGACTACACGTCCTCGATGGTCACGCGCATTCTCGAGACCTGAGGACGACCGACCTCCTGCCATGGCCGATTACTACGACCTCCTCGGCGTGTCACGCTCCGCGGACACCGAAGAGATCAAGAAAGCGTACCGAAAGCTCGCGCTCAAATACCACCCTGATCGCAACCAGGGGTCCAAGGACGCCGAAGAGCGCTTCAAGGAAGTCACGGAGGCCTACGAAGTCCTGCGCGACCCCGACAAGCGTTCCGTCTATGACCGCTATGGCGAACAGGGCCTGAAGGGCAGAGGCGGGCCGGGCGCGGGCTTCGGGCATTTCGACTTCGCCGACGCCATCGAGGTCTTCATGCGCGACTTCGGCGGCTTCGCGGGCATCGAGGATCTGTTCGGGATGCGCGGTGCCCGCACGTCCCGCATGGCCAGCCGCAAGGGCCAGACCGTCCGTCTTCGGCTCCCGCTCACGCTGCGCGACGTGGCCCACGGCGTGAAGCGGACCCTTCGGGTTTCCCTCCTCGATACCTGCGAAGAATGTGGAGGGACGGGCGCGGAGGCGGGAACCAGCCCCACACCATGCACCGTGTGCGGTGGCTCGGGAGAGGAGCGCCACGTCCAGCGTTCCGTCTTCGGACAGTTCGTGAGCGTCCAGCCGTGCCGGGCTTGTGGCGGTGAGGGACGGGTCATCGCCGACCCCTGCTCGACCTGCCGGGGCGAGGGACGGGTGCGGGTGGAGAAGGAAGTCGAGGTGGAGGTGCCCGCCGGGGTCACCTCGGAGAACTTCATCACCCTCAGGGGACAGGGGAGCATCGGCCCCCGAGGCGGTCCCCGTGGCGACCTGGTCGTGCTCCTGGAGGTTCAGGAGGACGAGCGCTTCGTCCGTGAGGGCTCGGATCTCGTGCACGAGCTTCCCGTGACCTACACGCAGGCGGCCCTCGGAGACGACGTCGACGTCCCCACCGTGGACGGTACCGCGCGCGTGACGGTTCCGGCGGGAATCCAGAGTGGTGAGCTGCTGCGGCTCAAGGGACTGGGCCTGCCCGATCTAAACGGCCGTGGCCGCGGCGACGAGCTGATCCGCGTGGTGGTGTGGACGCCCGAGGAGCTGACGCCTGAGCAGGAAGAGGTGCTTCAGGCGCTTCGCGAGGTGGAGTCCCCTGCTCCCGAGAAGATCGGGCGTCGGTCGCGCAAGGGCTTCTGGTCGCGCGTCAAGGAGGCGTTCACCGGCGGATGAGCGAGCCGGGTCGGCGCTGGCTGGAAGTCAGCGCCCGCTGTCCTTCTGCCGGAGAGCGGGCGCTCCTGCTGGCCGACGGGCTCGTCGCGCTGGGCGGGCGGGCCGTGGAGGAGGAGGACGGCTGGTACCGGACTCACTTCGAGGAGCCGGAGGACGCAGAAGCCTTCCTGGCCGAGGCCCGCAGCGTGCTCGGCGTGCTTACCGGAGCGCCGGAATCCGAGGTGGAGCTGCGCACCCGCTGGTGCTCCCACGAAGACTGGGCCGAGACCTGGAAGAGGGGTATCGAGCCCCGGAGGATCACCCGGCGGCTGATCGTCACCACCACATGGCAGCCGGTGGAAGCCGAGCCGGGCCATCTCGTGGTGGTGGTGGACCCCGGGATGGCCTTCGGGACCGCCGAGCACGGCACGACGCGGGGCTGCCTCCGGTTGCTGGACCGCACGGTCAGACCGGGCCAGCGGCTGGTCGACGTGGGCGCCGGGTCGGGGATCCTATCGATTGCGGCGGCACGGATGGGCGCGTCCGACATCGTTGCCGTGGAGGGCGATCCGCTTGCGGTGGAGGCCATGGAAGAGAACGTCGGGCGCAACGGCGTCGCTGGCGCCGTGACCATCGACACCACCTGGGCCGACAACGCGTTCCTGGCGTCGCTGGCCCCGCGGGACGGCGTCGTGGCCAACCTCGAGTCGGGGATCCTCCGGCCCCTGCTGCCGGGGTTCGCCAGCGTCCTTCCGGCCGATGGATGGTTGATCCTCTCCGGGATCCTGGCGGAGGAGTGGCCGGGTGTGCGTGACGATACGATTCGTGCCGGATTCCGGTTCGTGGAGGTCGACGAGGACGGCGAATGGCGCTCCGGTCTCTTCCGTCGGACATCACCGTAGGCATCCGTCAGGCGGCCTTCTTCGGTTCCTCGTTTCGGAGGGGAGCGGCCAGGCGCTCCACCGCCGTCTCGGCACCGATGGCGATGGCGTGAAACCTCGAGAGGGAATGGCCCGACTCCCCGTCCAGCCGGGCGCCCAGCCACCGAACCGAGGCACGGAGGCGGCGCTGGGGACGCGAGAGCGGCGGTTCCGGGGTGTCGAGGCCGGCGGCGTCGTCGCCGGGATCTCCGACCACTACGACCCAGGGATCCCCTGCCAGGGGACACTGCGGGTCCCTGGCCACACGCTTCCATGGCCCTCGCCAGGGATCGAGGACCCGGAAGCGATCGGGACGGGTCGCCAGGGCGCGCTGCAGCCCTGCGGCATCCGGGGTGAGAGCCCCGATCCGGGCCCGAACGTGCCGAAGGAGCTCCGAGAGACGCAGGGCCGGGGCCGGGTGCTGGCGCAGCACGGCCTCCGCTGCCCGGAGAAGGCGGTTCATGATGTCTCCTGGACGAAGGTGCGGAAGCGGGCGGAGATCCAACCTCGGGTGCGCCCCGGGACGCCTCCATAGCCAGGAGAGACAGCGGTGGGGCGGCGTCGTTCGGCGGGCCCGTGTGCACATTGCGCCGGCTCCCTCCCTCTTCCATGATCGGGTGGGTGGGAACACTCCGGCCCCCGGCCCTCTCCCCCCACCACGTCCACCCTCCACCGTGGAGACATCGCCTTGACCTCGTCCGACTGCCTTTTCTGCAGGATCGCACGGGGCGACATCCCGGCTACCCTGGTGCACCAGGACGACCGTCTCGTGGCGTTTCGGGATATCGATCCCCAGGCACCCACGCACATCCTGATCATCCCCCGGGAGCACGTGACGTCCCTGGAGGGAGCCGATGACGCCCACGCCGACCTCCTGGCCGCCCTTCTCCTGGCCGCCCGCGACCTGGCCCGCACCGAGGGCATCGCCCGCGACGGCTACCGCACGGTCCTGAACGTGGGCGCCGACGGAGGCCAGACGGTGCATCACCTGCACGTGCACCTCCTGGGGGGGCGCGCCTTCGACTGGCCTCCGGGCTGATCGAAGCAAGGCACCGCCCCCCGTCGCGTTGACCCTATCCTCCGGAGCGGGGTAGCTTCGGGCGTCGATCTTCTCCCGGCCGGCGCGCTCCATTCCGGGGCCGTCCGTGACGCATCCGCCTTCGGTCGGGGCCGCATTTGCCCGCGGATGCACCAGACAGGGGCACCACCGTGTCCAGCGACCTCAAGAGCCGTATCCAAGCCGATCTGAACACAGCGCGGAAGGCCCGGGACAAGGAGCGTACCCTCGTCCTGTCCACCCTTCTCTCCGAGATCCGCAATCGGGAGATCGACGGCGGATCCGAGTTGGACGAGGACGGCACGATCCAGGTCATCGCCAGGGCCATCAAGCAGCGCAAGGATGCGGCCGACCAGATGCGGGAGGCGGGGCGGGAGGAGTTGGCCGCGAAGGAAGAGGCCCAGGCTGACGTCCTCCAGGAGTACCTCCCCCAGGCGCTCTCGGAGGACGACGTCCGCGCCATGGTCCGGGAGATCGTGGCCGGGGGCGCCACCGACATGGGGCCGATCATGGGCCAGCTCATGCCGCGCATCCGGGGGCGCTTCGACGGCAAGGAAGCCAACCGCATCGTCCGGGAAGAGCTCCAGGGGTGATGCGCACGAGCCCGCTCCCTCCAGGGGCCAGGCGTCATGGTGAGCAGCGGGAGGCCAGGGTCTCTTGAGTGCGCATGCTCTGGAGGTCCTCGAGTTCGTCCGCGTCCTGGAGCGCGTGGCCGCACGCGCCTCCAGCCCCCAGGCCAGGACGCGCATCGTGGCGCTCCGGCCTGAAGACGACCGGGAGGGGATCCGTCGCGAGCTGGGCCGGGTCGGGGCGACCATGCGCTTCGTGGAAGAGAAGCCGGGTTGGGGCATGCCTCCGGTGCCGTCGGTCGAGGGGGCGCTGCAGGGGATGGCGGCCCGGGGGGCCGTCCTCGAGCCTGCGCAGCTCCACGCAGTGGGTGTGCTCCTCCGCTCGTCCCGGATCCTGGGGTCGGAGCTGGACGGCCGCGAGGAGGCCTATCCCGAGCTCACGACCGTCCGGGAGCGCCTCGTCGAGGACGAAGATCTGGAGGAGACGCTGGAGCGGGCGGTGGACGCCGAGGGGCAGGTGCTGGACACGGCGTCGAAGGAGCTGAGGCGGGTACGGGACCGGATGAAGGGGGCCCACGCGCGTATCGTGCGGCAGCTCGAGCGCTACCTGGGCACGCTGCCCGAGCGTTTCGTCGTGCCCGACGCGTCGGTGTCCATCCGCGAGGGTCGATACGTGATCCCGGTCAGGCGCGAGGGAAAGAGCGAGGTCGGCGGCATCGTCCACGACGAGTCCCAGACCGGGACGACGCTCTTCGTGGAGCCTCCCCTGGCCATCGAGCTCATGAATCAGCTCCGGGACCTGGAACGGGAGGAGGCCCGGGAGATCCGCCGCATCCTGGGCGATCTGACGGCCCGGGTCGCGCCCCTGCGGGACGGACTCTCGGGCGCCCTGGACGCATTGCTGGAGTTCGACACGCTCCATGCCCGGGCGCGCACGGCGCTGGCGTGGGGTGGGTCGGTGCCCGACATGGTGGAGGACGCCGGCGCCGGGTTCCGGCTCGAGGGGGCCCGACACCCCCTCCTCCTGGAGGCGATGGGACGCGACGAGGTCATTCCGTACGATCTGGAGGTGCTCCCCGGGGAGCGGGCCCTGGTCGTGTCGGGGCCCAACACGGGAGGGAAGAGCGTCTTCCTGAAGGCCACGGGGCTCATCTCGGCCCTGGCCCAGAGCGGCGTGGTCCCCCCGGTGGGGCCGGACACCCGCCTGCCCGTCT
>JASFRY010000198.1:0-7535 GCA_050114675.1 Gemmatimonadota bacterium
GGGCCATGCACGCCCCGATTTCGTGCGGTGGCCGACCCGTGTCATCGGCGGGGCAGGCGCACCTGGCTATGGGGCACCCGCCGCGTCCTCCCTTGTCGGGTCACGCCAGCGTCCGTTCTATTCCGTATGCCGCGCGACCAACAGTCACCCAGGCCGACGGATCCCCCTGACCTCCAACGTGCGCGTCTGTTCTTCTTGCCGGGCTCCCCTCCCTGAAGAGGCGCAGTTCTGCCTGCGCTGCGGGGCCCCGACCTCCACCGGGTCGGAGGCGTCACCCCGAGCCGCCGCGGCGGCAGCGAAGGTGCGGGCCGCCCTCGGAGACCGCTTTCAGGTCGAGGGCGTCATCGGCCAGGGTGGCATGGCCACAGTGTATCTGGCAGAGGACCTGAAGCACCGCCGCAAGGTCGCCGTGAAGGTCATGCGGCCGGAGTTGGCAGCTACGGTGGAGGCCGACCGTTTTCTGCGCGAGGTGGAGATCGCGGCCCAACTGAACCACCCCCATATCCTGTCGATGTACGACTCGGGAGAGTCCGACGGCATCCTCTTCTACGTCATGCCCTACGTGGAGGGGGAATCCCTCCAGGCGAGGATGAGCCGGGAGGGTCAGATGCCGGCCGAGGACGCCTGCAACTTGGCCCGGGAGGTGGCGGAGGCGCTTGCATACGCCCATGAGCGGGGAATCATCCACCGGGACATCAAGCCGGCCAATATCCTCGTCAGCGCAGGGCACGCCCTGGTGGCGGACTTCGGGATCGCGCGAGCCGTGGGAGAGGGCGCACAGTCGCTGACCCAGACCGGGCTGGCCGTGGGAACGCCTCAGTACATGAGCCCTGAGCAGGCCACCGGCGCGAGTGAAGTGGATGGCCGGGCCGACGTGTACGCCGTCGGGAGCGTGCTGTACGAGATGCTGGCGGGCGAGCCCCCATTCACCGGCCCCACGGCGCAGGCCGTCCTGGCGCGCAGCCTCACCGAGTCACCACGTCCGCTCGACGCCACGCGTTCGGGCCTTCCACCCCAGTTATCCGCCATCACCCTCAAGGCGCTCGCCCGGAGTCCGGCCGATCGCTACCAGACGGCCAGCGCCCTGGCGGAGGCGCTCGGCTCCGCCTTCGAAGCGTCCGCCAGCGGCGAGCGTCCTCTCGTTGCGAAAGGAGCTTCACCCACATTGGCCTGGGGTCTGTTCACGATCGCATCGCTCGGGACGTTGTCGGTCGTCACCGTCTTGATGCGCAGATGGGGACTTCCCTCCTGGGCGTTCGGGCTCGCTCTGCTCCTGATCGCCACGGGCGTGGCGGTGCTGGTGATGGTCGGCCGCATCGAGCGACGGCGCCGCCGGGGCCGGAAGGTCACGGGGTTGTGGCGGTTGTTCACGAGGACCAACGCCGCTATCGGTGGAGCCCTCGCCCTGGGTCTGTGGGCAACTGCAGCGACGATGGTAGCGGTCAAGGCGCCCGCGACGGGCGGCGGAGAGGGGATCCGACTGGCGGTGCTGCCGTTCGAGATGCGCGGGGATACTGAGGACGTATACCTGGCGGCCGGCATTGCCGACGAGATCCGCGGCAAGCTGGCGGGGTTGCCGGGCTTCCGGGTCATCGCCCGCACCAGCTCGGACCAATACCGGGGGACGACGGAGCCGATCCAGCAGATCGGCCGGGAGCTGGGCGTGGATTACCTGCTCAGCGCGACGGTTCGCACCGCGGCGGATGCCGGCGGCGGTCGTCGAGTGCAGGTGGTGCCGGAGCTCATCGCGACCGGCTCGGGGGACGTGACCTGGCAGCAGACGTTCGACACGAGCCTGACGGACGTCTTCGACGTGCAGTCCCAGATCGCCAGCCGAGTGGCGGAGGCCCTGGGTGTCGCCCTGGGCGGGGACGACCAGCGCAAGCTCGCCCGGCGTCCCACCAGCAACGTGGCGGCCTGGGACCTCTATCTCAAAGGCCAGGCGCTGACCTCCAACGACCCCGCCACGCTCAAGCAGGCTGCCGGCTACTACGACCAGGCAGCCGCACTCGACTCCACATTCGCCGAAGCATGGGCGCGCCTGGCCTCCACACTGAGCAATCTCTACTACAACGGCACCCCGGACCCCACGGTGGCCTTGCGGGCCAAGACCGCGGCCGAGCGCGCGTTGGCCATTGCTCCGAATGACGCGGGTCCACATGCCGCGATGGCCCGATACCTTCTTGCGGTCGAGAACAACCCGGTGCAGGCCGAGGAGCAGATGATCCAGGCCCTCGCGGCCTCCCCCAACGATCCGGGGGTGCTGACTGTCGCCGCCTCGCTCGAGGAGACCCTCGGCCGTTGGGACGACGCCCTCACCCATCTGGAGCGGGCTCGACGCCTCGACCCCAGGTCGGTGCGAACCGTCGTGAACCTCCGGACGTTGCTGCTTCTTCTGCGTCGGTATCCCGAGGCCATCGAGGCGGGGAACGACGCGTTGGCGCTCTCCCCGAGCGACCCCAACAACGTCCAGGGCCAGGCGATGATCTTCCTGGCGCAAGGGAATCTGGCCGGAGCGCGGGAGGTCATCGACAACGCCCCCGGGAGCCTCGGAGAGGCGGCCCTGGTCGCCTATCTCGCGACGTACAACGACCTCTACTGGGTTCTGGACGACGCTCAGCAGCGGCTGCTGCTGCAGCTGCCCCCTTCGGCATTCTTCGACGACCCGACGGCGTGGGGCTCGGTCTTCATGCAGACCTACTGGCACCGGGGAAACAGGGAGAAAGCCCGGGCCTATGCCGACACCGCCCGCATGGCTTTCGAGGCGCAGCTGGAGTCGGCGCCCGACGATCCCCAGCTGCATGTGCTCCTGGGATTGGCGCTGGCCTACATGGGGAAGAAAGACGAGGCCATCGCAGAGGGTGAGCGTGGTGTCGCCCTGGCTCCGATCACGCGGGATGCGTCGAACGGCGCCTACTTCCAGCACCAGCTCGTGCGGATCTACCTCATGGTGGGCGAGCCCGAGAAGGCGCTCGACCGCCTGGAGCCTCTGCTCCGGATGCCCTACTACCTCTCCCCCGGGTGGCTCCGGATCGACCCCGCCTTCGCCAGCTTGAAGGGCAACCCACGGTTCGAGAAGCTGATCACCGGCCGCGAATAGGCCTCCGGCGCGGCTTTGCACCGAGACCGTGGTCGAGGGCGGAGGCGGCCTTCGCTTCGCGGATGAAGCGAGTGCTCCGCGGCCGAAACCGACACTCTCGATACTCAATGGATATTGGCCACGGAGCACTGGCTTTGGCGTCCGGGTCGCTCACCAGCCGGGCCGGCCGGCGCGTGCGCCGACCGGCCCCGGTCGTCCGTTCCGGAATGGTGCGGGCCGCTACCGGCTGCTCCCTCCGATGGGGTCGCCCGCCGGCATGGCCAGCAGCTTGGTGGGCACGGTGTTGTCGGCGCGGTTCTCCCAGCGCCGAATGTCCGCCGCCGCCAGCTTGGCGTGGGGACTGGTGTCGGCCATGGTCTCGATGCGCGTGGCCAGCTTGTCCAGGCGGTCGGCCAGGACGGCGCGCACCTCGGCCGGGTTATCCGCCGACGTGGCCTCCATCATCATCTTGTCCACCACCGCCCGCTGGGCGACGTGCTGGACCTGGCGGTGGTACTCGTCCGATGCGGCCGCGGCGCCCCAGGTGGCGTCGATGAGCTTGTCGGCGACCTCCTCCAGGCCCGGGTAGTCTCCCATGCCGTGGTAGACCACCAGGCGGGCCATGCGTTCGGGCTGTAGGATCTCGCCTACGGTGAAGTTGGCCGCGGCCTCCGCGGCGGCGAGGGGATCGAAGATCAGCTCGGTGTGGCCGGGGAACATCTCGCCCTGGAAGTTCCGGTCCGCCGGAGGCGGGATCATGTCGACGATGCGGCGGGGTAGGGCCAGGAAGTCGGGCGCCAGCGTGGACAGCACCACGTTCAGGGCGCGGCGCTGCTCGGCGCCGGGGACGATATCGAAGGGCTTCTGGCCGTCACCCCGCACAGGGTTCCGGTAATCGGCGCCACCCAGGCTCTCCACCGCCGAGCGGAGCTGGAAGCGGTGGTGCATGTACAGGGGCAGGAGGACGAACTCCAGGCGGGACAGCGGCTCACCCTGGCGGATCACCTGGGGGCCGAAGTTGTCCAGCCCGATCTGGCGCACCTTGATCTCGGTCTGGAGCTGGGTGACCATGTTCGCGCCGTTGTCCCAGACGCCGGCGTATTGGTGGGCGCCCCCGTAGAACACGTTGTCCGTGTGGCCCATGTAGCGCAGGCCCTGGTCCATGCCCCAGCGGACGATGGAGTCCAGCGCCTGGGCCTCGTTGCGGCCCGGCTTGAACTCACGGTACAGGTAGTTCACGGCCAGCTTGTCGTACTCGCCGATGCGCCGCAGGTAGGCGTTGGACAGATCGATGTTGCCGTTGGCGTCGATCTCGATGAGGGGCGCGGGATAGTCCATCACGCTCTCGCGCCCATACGAGCTCGCCATGTAGTTGTGCGGGAAGCCCAGCGTGTGACCCACCTCGTGGGCGCCGAGCTGCCGGACCCGCGCCAGTGCCATCTCCACGGCGTCGGAGTTGGGCGCGACCTGAGTCAGGTAGCCGAAGTCGGGGGCCGCGGAAAGGTCGGCGTTGCCCGTGCCGTCGTCGAAGGGCTGAGACCCGTCTGCGAAGGGCCCGGCTCCCTGGGAATACGCGGCCGCTACGCCGGAGGCACCGTCGTCGTTCTCGGAGATCCCGCCGCTGAACGGAGCCACCAGCCCCTGGCCGTGCAGGTAGTCCTGGCGCAGCCGGAGTGAGCCCAGGTTCACCACGCCCCGGATGATCTCACCGGTGCGGGGATCGACGATGGAGTTGCCGTAGCTGTAGCCGCGGGTCTTGCGGTGGGTCCAGTGGATGATGTTGTAGCGGACGTCGTCGGGATCCACACTGTCCGGGAGCATCCGCACCTGGAACGCGTTGATGAAGCCCGCCGCCTCGAAGGCCTGGTTCCACCAGCCCACGCCCTCCAGGAGGGCGCTGCGGACGGGCTCGGGCGTGCCCGGATCCAGGTAGTAGACGATGGGCTCCACCGGCTCGGAGCGCTCGGCGTTGGGGTCCTTCTTCTGGAGCCGGTGCCGCGCCACCAGGTGGATGGCCATGTCCTGGTCGATGGGCTTGGCATAGTCGTACACGTCCGGACCGTTCACCCCGATGCGCGGATCGGCGATGCGTGTCTTGAAGCCCGGTCCCGGGAGCTTCACGAAGGAGTGGTGCTCACGGAGCGTCACGGCGTCGGCGTCAGCGGCCACCCCCCGGACCAGCGGGCCCGGGTTGTCGCCGGTGAAGGTGAGGACCACCTCCACCTCCGTGTTCTCCGGAAACGACTTGGTGGCGGGCAGCCAGACGGCGCTCCGGCTCTTGTCCAGCTTGAACGTGCCCTGGTGGGCCCGGGCGATGGTGCCGATGACGTTGCGTGCGTCGCGGACGAAGAAGTCGGTGCCGTCCACCAGGACGTGGCCGCCGGATTCGGCAATGATGTCGAAGCCCCACTGGATGGAGGGGGCGAAGGCATCGCTGACGGCCTCCACCTCGGTGGGATTATCCGTCTTGGCCACGTACTCGTAGTTGGGCTGCATCAACATCAGCTTGGGCCCGATGCGCATGGGCTTTACGACGTGGCTCCCCCGGACCTGGCCCCGGTCGATGCCGATGGGGTTGGAGCCCAGCCCCGATCCCATGGAGATGACGTAGAGGAACGGGGTCCCCAGGTCGCCGATCTCCCAGTAGAGATGCCCCGTCCCCTCGTCCCAGTAGAGGTTGAAGAGCCCGGGGATCTCCTTCATGCCCTCGGTCTTGGCCTCGATGGTGGGGAGCGTCTTGGACTGGGCGGCGGCGGGCGGGGCGCCGGCGCCGGCGACCAGCACCGCGAGGACCAGGGCGACCACTGCGCCGCTCCGGCTGAAGCGGGGGGAGCGGAGCGAGCGCCTGAACGGCGTCGACATGGAGACACCTCCTTGAGGGTCGGACGGACGGATACGCGGCCGACAAAGTAGGGTGCTTCGCCCTTGCGCGCCTTCGGGTCAGCCCCCGCTGGTACTCGTCATGGCGTCGGCCGGCGTCCAGGGGCGATGAACGCGACCCAGCGGCCTCAAGCCGGGCCGGCCACCAGCCTCTGGGTCTTCTTGACGGCGTCGGCTGGACCCACGAGCACCAGGTAGTCGCCGGTTTCGATCCGTGTGTCGCCGCGAGGGACCACGAACTCCTTGCCCCGGATCACGGCGGCCACCACGCACTCCGAGGGAATGGCCATGTCCCGGATCAGGGCGCCGGAGGCCGCTCCGCCCTCGGGCACGGGCACGCTCACCAGGCTCGCGACGCCGGAGCTGATCTCGAACAGCTCCGCCACGCCCGGACGGTCGAGGTAGTTCTCCACCATGGCGGCCGTGGCCCACGGAGCGCTGATCGCGAGGATCCCCTGGTCTTCGAGGAGCGAGACGTACTCGGGATCCTGCACGATGGCCATCACCCGTCCCATGCCGAGTCTGCGGGCCTGCAGAGCGGCGATGACGTTGCGGCCGTCGTCGTCGGAGGCGGCGATCGTCACGTCCACGTTCTCCGGGCCCACCTGCCTCAGGAGCTCCTCCTTCGTGCCGTCGCCCTGGTAGATGGGGACGTTGTAGCGCTGCTCCAGCTCGCGGCAACGCGCCTCGTCCTCTTCGATGAACGTGATCTGGTGCTCGGCCGCCCGGAACACCAGCCGGAAGTCGTCGGCGGCGAGCAACCTGTCGGCGATGTTCCGACCCTGCCGTCCACCGCTGATGATGAGTACGCGCATGTGGTCCTTGCCCAGTCTGTCGATCCACAAGATCAGCCGGCGACGGGCGGCCGGCAACGCGGCCAGCGCCCGGTCGCGGTTCTCGGGACGGGTGAGGAAGAGGGCCGTTCCCGCTACGGTGAGGCCGCCACCCAGCAGGAGGCTCCGCAGCTCGAGGAAGGGCACGAAGATCCAGCATGTCACGATCCCGAGCACCGGGACCCAGGGGTAGAAGGGGGCGGTGAAGGGCCGCCGCAGGTTGGGCATCCTGCGGTGGAGGGCCAGAACGGCGTAGTTCACCACGCCGAGGCCCATCAGGTATCCGAAGTCTGCCACCGAGGCCA
Organism: Gemmatimonadota bacterium; assembly: GCA_050114675.1. Classification (GTDB taxonomy): domain Bacteria; phylum Gemmatimonadota; class Gemmatimonadetes; order Longimicrobiales; family Gaopeijiaceae; genus SZUA-318. The sequence goes on from JASFRY010000198.1 coordinate 7,098, forward strand.
CGAACCGGACGATGCCCGACGCTCCGAACGAGGCCACCACCACGGCGCACACCCCGAGGGCGATGTGCGGCGTCCGGAAGCGGGGGTGCAGGCGCGCGAACACTTCGGGGAAGTGGCCGTCGCGCCCCAGCGCGTACAGCACCCGCGCGCTCGCCCCGAGCGTGATGCTGAACGCAGACAGGCTGGCCATGATCGTGGCGATGATGGCTGCCCACCGGCCCCACCCTCCCAGGATACGCTCGGCCATCAAGATGAACGGGACCTCGCTCTCGGCCAGGACCTCGTGATGGGTGACGCCCATCATCACCCACACGACGAAGACGTAGATCCCCGTGGCCACCAGCAGGGTGATGAGGATCGCCCGGGGGATCGTCTTCCCGGGCGCGATGATCTCCTCGGACGCCACCGTGATGAGCTCGAACCCGACGTAGGAGATGT
>JASFRY010000199.1:0-7524 GCA_050114675.1 Gemmatimonadota bacterium
GTCATGGCTGCCCTGCTGGACGGGGGGAGCGACGGCGAGGCCCGCACCACCACCGGGGTCGTCCCGCTCCACCTGGCAGCCGCCTCGGGGAGCGCCGACGCCGTGAACGTGCTCCTGCAGCACGGCGTCCCGGTGGATCCGGTGGACGACGCCTCGGGGCGGACGCCCCTCATGTTCGCTGCGGGGGACCATCGCCTCGAGGCCATGAAGGCGCTCCTGGCGGGAGGGGCCGACCCGTCGCTGACGTCCGCGGTGGTGGACTACGTGGCGCGCGCCAGGGAGGACGCCGCCGACGCCCGGCGCAGGGCCACGATCCTTGCCGCCGAAAAGGCCGCCGCGGCCGAAGCCGCGGGGCAGACCGCGGAGGTCGCCACCTCTGGTGCCGTCAAGGACCCGGCAGCGGAGCTCAAGGGTGACGATCAGCCGCCGCCGGACGCACGGCCGGGCCGGAGCGCCGACGTGGCGCCGCCGGCGAACGTCAAGGACGCTGCCCCTGTGCCCGGGTCTGCGGACAAAGGGAAGGCCGACGCCGATGCCGAAGAGGATGCCGCGGGTGCCAAGGCGGCACCCGCGAAGAAGGAGGAGCCCAAGCCCCTCTCCTACGCCGACCTGGTGGGCAAGCAGGGCGGGATGACCGCCCTCCACTACGCCGCCCGCGAGGGTGACGTGGACGCCGTCCGGCTCCTCCTGGACGCCGGCGCCGACGTCAACGAGGTCACGGCCGGTGACCACTCGAGTCCCCTCCTGGTGGCCGCGATCAACGGCAACTACGACCTGGCCATGATGCTCCTGGACCGGGGCGCCGATCCCAACCTCACCAGCGACGCCAACGCGGGGCCCCTCTTCGCCACGCTCAACAACCGGTGGGCGCCCAAGGCCCTCTATCCCCAGCCCACGGCGTTCAAGCAGCAGAAGACGTCGTATCTGGACCTCATGCAGGCACTCCTGGACAAGGGTGCCGAGGTGAACATCCGCCTCTCCAAGCACCTCTGGTACACGTCGTACAACTTCGACCTCCTGGGCGTGGACTTCGGGGGCGCCACCCCGTTCTGGCGCGCCGCCTACGCCACCGACGTGGACGCCATGAAGCTCCTGGTGGCCCACGGCGCCGACCCGAATATCCCCACACGCAAGCCGGCCCAGCGCCGCCGTAGGGGGCAAAAGGACAAGGAGGACATGTCGGGCCTGCCGCCGGTGCCCGTGGGCGGCCCCGGGGTCTATCCGATCCACGCGGCGTCGGGTGTGGGCTACGGCCAGGAGTTCGCGGCCAACGCCCACCGCCACGTCCCCAACGGGTGGCTTCCCGCCGTGAAGTACCTGGTGGAGGAGCTGGGCGCCGACGTGAACCAGCGGGACTTCAACGGCTACACTCCGCTCCACGATGCCGCGGCCCGCGGCGACAACGACCTCATCCAGTATCTGGTGGGCCACGGTGCCGACGTGACCGTGGTGAGCCGGGCAGGCCAGACCACGGCGGACATGGCCAACGGTCCCCAGCAGCGGGTCCAGCCCTTCCCCGAGACCGTGGCGCTCCTGGAGAAGCTGGGTGCGAAGAACAACCACAACTGCGTGAGCTGCGACTAGGGAACCTCTGCGCAAGCCTGGCAGGTCTCCTCGTCCAGGTATCCCTGGTCGTGCTGGAAGAAGGCGTTGGACCAGGTGGTGAACAGGGACCGCATCAAGCTGACCACCGCGGACGTGTCCTCGTAGCTGCCCTGGGCCGGGTCGTCCAGCTCCGACAGGCGAGCCGCCGGCTCCCACAGGACAGGATCGCTCATGGCGAGGTTCCACTCCCGCCACGCATCCGAGAGGTTCTGACGCGTGGCCGCACGGGTGGCCTCGGCGCTCTGGCGCACCTGGATGCCGACGAAGACCAGGGAGGCCACCACCGCGACCACGCCCACCGACTCGCTGACGGCGCGCAGGCGAGAGGTGCTCACGACGAGGCCAGCGCCGCCCGCATGGCCCTCACCGTCTCGTCCACCCGGAACTGCACCAGCTTCCGGCCGATGGCGATGGCGTCCTCCTTGGGGGCGATGCTCAGCCCGTTGATGGTGGCCCTGCCCGCCTTCACCCGCTGGTCGTAGCGCACCGTCGTGGGATCCACCGTCATCATGATGCTGGTGATGACGAAGTCGTCGTGGATCCCGTCGCTGGTGGGCTCCTTGATGCCCAGCTTCTCGTCCATGTAGTCGAAGACGTCGGCGTAGCGGTAGTACTCGGGGATATAGTGGGCCACGGTGCTCCCCCATCGCTGGTTGAGCCGCTGGGCCACGTTCTCCATGCCTTTCTGATTCCCACCGCTGTCCCCGATGAAGAAGATGTGCTCGAAGCCGTGGGCCTTCAGGCTCGACGCCACGTCGTCCAGGACGTTCTCGTACGTCTCCTCGCGCAGGCTGATGGTGCTGGGGTAGCGCATGTGCCCCGTAGGCTCCTCGATGCCTCCCTCGGGCACCAGCTTCACGATGGGCGCGCACAGCGCGTCGCCCAGCGCCCGGGCGATGCCCGGGCAGGTGGCCTGGAGCACGTAGTTGTGCTTGCCGGCAGCCAGGTAGGGACCGTTCTGCTCCACGCCCCCCGTGGGGATGATCACCGTCTTGGTCCCCTGGGCCATGAGGTCCCGGATCTCCATCCAGGTGAGCTCCTCGAGCCAGACCGACTCCACGGCGTCGATGGGGCGGGGCTGGGCGAACTCCTCCTCGAGGGTCCGCTCCTGCTGGCCCACCGCGGGTGTCGCCGCACAGACGACCTGGGCCAGGATCATCATCGTTACGGTCCATCCTCGCATGGGTCGCCTCCCCTGGATGATCTCGATACCGGCGGTGCGCTTCCGGGCCGCGTGCCACGGCCTCCACACGCATCGTGTCGAAGGGGGCATTGTAGCCCCGGGGCGCCTGCCCCCGCGAGGCGGGCCGCGCGCCACCCGAGCGCAGTCCTCCGCGCACGCCCGAGTCGGATCCTCCCCTACCGCCCGTCCGGAATATCTCCCACAGACCCCGTATCCCCCTCCCGGTAGATTTCGCGCGTCGAGGGGGTCGACGTAACGAGGGTACATCCATGCGATCTGAATATGCTCGGTCCACGGCGTTGGTCGTGGCCCTGACGGCTCTCTCTGTCCTCGCCCTTCCGGGTTCCGCTTCCGCCGCGCGTCCGGATGACGAAGGGCCGGGGGTCTACCTGCTCCTCGTGGACGGTGCGTCCGTGCCCCTCGAAGAGGCGCTTCAGAGCCTCGAGGGCGCCCTCGGAGCGGGAGACTGGGTGGTCGCCGGCCGCATGGATCCCACCCCGGGACCCTCCGAGTGCGCGTTCCGGAGCGGCGTGATCGTCGCCTACCCCCGGGACTACGCCGCCCGCCTGATGGCGTCCGGACAGACCGCGGCCTTCGCCCTCCCCGTGCGCTTCGTGGTGTGGGAGGACGAGAACGGCGTGAGCGTCGGCGCCACCAACCCCATGAACCTCAACCGCACCATCGTGGACGAGGACACGTCTCCCCAGGACTGGGCGGACGTGGCCACGAGCATCCGCACCGTCGCCGAAGCCGCCTTCCCCGGCCAGACGGCCGACGGGGAGTACGGGCAGCACCGTGAGAAGGCGCGCATCGGGAGGACCATGGGGATCATGGCCGGAGGCAAGTTCGAGGACAAAGTGGAGGACGTCCTTAACATCCCCGCACCCGGCGTGACGGCATCGGTCATGGCCAAGGCACTCATGCAGAAGATCCCCACGCTTCCGGGGGAGTGGGACTGGGCGCTCACCCCCGTCTACCTCATCGACCTCCCCGAGAGCGGTGTGGCGCTCGTCGGGGTCAGCGGGCGCCCCCTGGAGCGCGACGCCTTCTCCATCGTGGGAAGCGGTGGCAACGAGGCCCGGGAGGACATGGCCTGCCCGGGCATCGACCACGCCGCAGCGTTCCCCATCGAGATCCTCGTGGCCAAGGACGGCGACCGGATTCGCATCGCCGTGGTCGACGAGATGTACCGCATGAAGATGTTCTTCGAGGACGCCGGCAAGATGGCCTTCGCCAAGAACATGGCCATGCCCGGGTCCATCGAGAACGAGCTCAAGGACAAGATCAAGGCCAGCTTCCGGTAGCGCCGCCTACCACGCCCGTCAGGGTGCGCGCTGCACCCTTGACTCTTCACCATGCTACAGGCCTTACCCTTCCTTCCGGGACGAATGGGCCATGGACGTCTCCGGCCAGATCCGGAGACGTCCATGGTGCGCTCCTACGCCCTCCGCATCACCTCGGCCAGCGCTCCCACGGCCCGGTCCACGTCGGCCTCGCTGTTGAAGACGTGGGTCGAGATGCGGATGGCGTTGTACTTCGTGCTGCCCCGCTTCAGCACCACGTCGTGCTCGGCTGCGAGCGCGGCGCGGACCGTACCGGCGTCACCACGCTCCAGGGAGATGGTGAGGATCCCACCACACAGATCCTCCTGCTCAGGAGTGATGATCTTCACCCCGGCCACCGGCGCCAGGGCGGCGCGCAGGTAGCGCCGCAGCGCGCGGCACCGGGCCTCCACCTTGTCCCGTCCCAGGGTGTCGTGGAAGTCCATGGCCACGCCGTGGGCCAGGATCCCCGCCACGTTGCGCGTGCCCCCCGACGCCGTGTAGGCACCGTACCCGGAGCGGAGGAAGAGGGGGCGCACCCGCTCCTGGACCTCCCGGCGCACGTACAGGAGCCCCGACCCTTTGGGCGCCAGCATCCACTTGTGGGAGCTGGAGGCGTAGGTGTCGACGCCCAGGGCATGGACGTCCACGTCCAGCATCCCCGGCGCCTGGGCGCCGTCGCACACCAGGACGATGTCCCGGGGCCGGGTGAGCTCGGCGATGGCGGCCATGGGCATGACCAGCCCGGTGATGGTGCTCACGTGGCTGAAGGAGCACACCCGGGTCCGGGGCGTCAGGTGGCGGCGCACCATGTCGACGACCTGTTCCGCCGAAGCCGCGGTGGCGGGCATCTCCATGCGCACGATCTCCACGCCCCTGCGCTCCGCCAGGTACTCCCAGCACACGCTGCCGCCGGGATGCTCGTGGTCGGTGGTGAGGATCTGGTCGCCGGATTCCAGCTCCAGGCCCTGAGCCACCATGTTCATCCCCTCGGTGGTGTTGCGCGTCAGCGCCACCTCGTCCACGCCGGCGCCGAGGAAGTCGGCCGCTCGGGCCCGTACGTCCTCCATCCTGTGGCTGGGCGCGCCGAAGACCTGGTCCTGGGGATCGCTCTCCACCTCCCAGAGATAGTCGGTGAGGGCGCTCACCACGGGCCGGGGCGTGGCACCGATGGTGGCCGCGTTCATGTGCACGAGGCCGGGACGCAGCAGGAACTGCCCCCGCACTTCCTTCCAGAAGGCGTCGTCGTCGGGGGCGGCCGCGAGCCCCCGCCGGAGGGCGTCCAGGTCCCGGGCGGCGCCGGCGAGCCAGGGCAGAGCCGCGGCGGCGCTCATCTGGTGGAGGAAGGTGCGTCGACGCATCGCAGGCTCTCTGTCCTCGTGGGTGGGATGGAGTGTGCCGAAGGTAGGCGAACACACCGGCGGGAGCCACGCCGCCGCGCCCTTGCCGAAGCTGTGGGTGCCCACCACGGCGGGCGTCCTGGGTACGGTCATGCCCCTCCTCATGGGCTTCCTCCCGCTCCCGAGCCGCAGTGACGTGTGGACCTACGCCACCACCATGGTCCTCATCATCCTGGTAGGCGTCGTCGGCGTCCTCCTCCACGCCCAGGCCAACCTCGTGGTGGAGGACGCCATCGTGGGCGAGCGCTTCATCCGGGGCGCTCCGCGGGACCGTGGGGAGGATCTGGCGGGACCGGCGACCCCGTGGCAGCTTGCCTCGTACCCTCCTGTCCGGAGACGCCCGCCCATGCGCCCCACCCGCTCCTTCTTCGCTGCCGGCCTTTGTGCGCTGGCCGCCTCCGCCGCTGCGTCGCTCCAGGCCCAGGAGCTGGGCCGCGACGTGGTGGTGGAGAAGAACGTCATGGTGCCCACCCGGGACGGCATCGCCCTGGCCACCGACATCTACCGCCCGGCGGTGGACGGCCGCCCCGTGGATACGCCGCTTCCCCTGGTCCTGCAGCGGACGCCGTACGGAAAGGGCTCGGACCGCTTCGTGACGCCGGCGCTCTACTTCGCCGGCCATGGCTACGTGGTGGCGGTGCAGGACCTGCGGGGCCGCTACGACTCGGGCGGCGACTTCGTGAAGTACGATCCCCACGACGCCCCCGACGGCTACGACGCGGTGGAATACCTGGCCCACCTTCCCTACGTGGACGGACGGGTGGCCATGTGGGGAACGTCGTATGCCGCCCACGCCCAGGCCGACGCGGCCAAGATGGACCCGCCGGGCCTGGCGGCCCTCGTGGTGAACATGGGGGGTATGGCCAACGCCTGGGATCACGCGGTGCGCCAGGGCGGTGCCTTCGAGCTGGGGCGAGAGCTGACCTGGGCCTTCCGCCAGATCCCCCTGGAGGTGGACGACCCGGTGGTGAAGGCCCACTTCGAGAAGGAGACGGTGAACGACTGGTACGCGGCCTGGCCCTTCCGCCGGGGCCTCAACCCCCTCTCCATCGCGCCCAACTTCGAGGACTACATCCTGGAGGAGGCCACCCACGCGGACTACGACGACTTCTGGAAGGCCATGGGCATCAACTGGGAGGAGTACTACGCCCAGACCGGCGACGTGCCCATGGTCCACATCGGCGGGTGGTACGACATCTTCCTCCGGGGGACCATCGAGAACTACCGGGAGCTGTCCCGGCTGCAGACCACGCCCAAGTGGCTCGTCATCGGCCCCTGGACCCACAGCGGGAATGCACGGACCTGGGCCGGCGACGTGGACTTCGGACCCGACGCCGCCATCCCCGACTTCGACACGGGCTATCAGCTCCGCTGGTTCGACCGGCTTCTGAAGGAGGGGAGCGCCAAGGGCACGTCGGAGCGGCCGGTGCGCCTCTTCGTCATGGGGGGCGGCGACGGCACGAGGGACCCCCAGGGGCGTCTACGCCACGGGGGGCACTGGATGGAGGCCGACGGGTGGCCGCTTCCCGATGCCCAGCCCACGTCGTTGTACCTCCACGCCGGAGGCGGCCTGAGCACGGAGGCACCGACGGAACCCCGAGCCTCCACCACCTACACCTTCGACCCACGCCATCCCGTGCCCACCCTGGGGGGCAACGTGTCGGCACGGGTGAAGGACGGCGCCTACGACCAGCGCGAGCGGCCCGACTTCTACGGAAGCCGCCCCCCGTACCTCCCGCTGAAGGCCCGGAGCGACGTGGTGGTCTTCCAGACCGATCCGCTGACCGAGGACGTCCAGGTCATCGGACCCCTGGAGGCCCACCTCTTCGTGTCCAGCACCGCGGTGGACACCGACTTCACGGTGAAGGTCCTGGACGCGTATCCGCCGAGCGCCGACTTCCCCTCGGGGTTCGACATGAACCTCACCGACGGCATCGTGCGCATGAGCTACCGCGACGGACGGGCCACCCGGGAGCTCATCACGCCGGGCCACGTCTACGAGGTGGTGCTCCAC
>JASFRY010000200.1:0-7445 GCA_050114675.1 Gemmatimonadota bacterium
CGGGCCAACGTCTTCGTGGCCGGCACCGATCGGGTGGCCGTGGACGCCGTGGGCCTGGCCGTCCTCAAGGAGCTGGGCTCCAACGACGCCATCATGGGCACCCCCATCTTCGCCCAGGAGCAGATGGCCCGGGCCGTGGAGGTGGGCCTCGGGATCTCCGGCCCCGACGAGATCCGCCTGGTGAGTGACAGCGACGAAGGACGGGCGTATGCTGCCCGTCTGGAGGGGATCCTGGCGCAGGGGTAGGCGGCACGTCGCCTGTGGCGGTCGGCGCCCCGCCGGGGACGTGGTCCACAGGCAGCGGAAGGGGGCAGCGATGCAGGTCAGGGGAGCGCTCGGGGCCGTGGTGTGCGTCTGCGTCCTGGGCCTGGCGCCCCGGCCGACGGTCGCCCAGGAGGCCGACCGCTTCGGCTACGTGGAGGAAGCCGATCCCCTGGTCCGGGAGAAGCTGGAGCGCTGGCAGGACCTGAAGCTCGGGCTGCTCATGCACTGGGGTACCTATTCCCAGTGGGGCATCGTGGAGTCGTGGTCGCTCTGCTCCGAGGACGAGGACTGGTGCCGCCGTCCCCCGGACAGCGACTACGGCGCGTACAAGAAGGCGTACGAAGCCCTTCAGACCACCTTCGACCCGGTGAAGTTCGACCCGGAGCGGTGGGCCCGAGCCGCCTGGGACGCGGGCATGCGCTACGTGGTGTTCACCACCAAGCATCACGACGGCTTCAGCATGTTCGACACCCGCCAGACCGACTACCGCATCACGTCGCCCCACACGCCGTTCAGCGACGATCCCCGGGCCGACGTGACGAGGGGGATCTTCGACGCCTTCCGTGCCCGGGGCTTCATGGTGGGGGCCTACTTCTCCAAGCCCGACTGGCACAGCCCCGACTTCTGGTGGCCCTACTTCGCCACGCCGGACCGCTACCCCAACTACGACGTTACGAAGTACCCGGAGCGCTGGCGTCGCTTCGTGGACTTCACCCACGCCCAGATCCGGGAGCTCATGAGCGGCTACGGGCCCGTGGATATCCTGTGGCTCGACGGGGGCTGGGTGCGCACCCGCACCGACGAGGAGATCCGGGAGATCCGCGCTCGCCCGGGGTGGCCCAAGCAGCGCGTGCAGAGCCTGGACATCGACATGCCCCGGCTGGTCCGCGAGGCCCGGGCGCTCCAGCCGGGACTCATCGTGGTGGACCGGGCGGTGCCCGGGCCGTACCAGAACTACCTGACCCCCGAGGCCCGGGTGCCCGACGCGCCCATCCCTGACCCGTGGGAGGTGCCCATGCCCATGGCCACCAGCTGGTCGTACGTGCCCCACGACCCGTACAAGCCGGCCCGGGAGCTGGTGCACATGCTGGTGGACGTAGTGGCCAAGGGCGGCAACCTCCTGCTGAACATCGGCCCCGGCCCCGACGGCACGTGGGACCCGGACGCCTACGACCGCCTCGCCGCGCTGGGCACGTGGATGAAGGTGGACGGCGAGGGCATCTACGGCACCCGCGCCGCAGCTCCGTACGGCGGCGGCAAGATCCGCCTCACCCGGAAGCCCGGGGGCGTGGTGTACGCCTTCTACCTGGCCGACGAGGGTGAGGACGCGGTGCCCGCCGAGACGGTGGTGCCGGGGGTGCGGCCCGCTCCCGGCGCCTCGGTGACGCTGGTGGGGTCGGACGCGCCCGTGACGTGGGAGGCCACCGGCGACGGGTTCGTGGCCCGGGTGCCCCGGGGGACGCCGGCGCCCTCGCCGTACGCGTGGGCGTTCCGGGTCTCGGCCGTGGCGCCGACGGGCGGATGAGGGGGGCCGGCCGTGGGCGGGGCGGCGACGGATCCGCGTCGGCCCGGGCGTCCCACCTCCTCTCCCGCCGCTCCTTCCTCGCCGCCGCCGCAGGCGCCGCGCTGGGGGCGCGGGGGCTGCCGGGGATCGGCGGGCTCGGGCCCCCGGGGCAGGGCGCGCCGTTCGCGAGGCCCCGACCCAGCCCGGCCCAGCTCGCATGGCAGAGGGACGAGCTGGCCCTCTTCCTCCACTTCGGGATGAACACCTTCACGGGCCGCGAGTGGGGCGACGGCACCGAGGACCCGGCGCTGTTCGCGCCCACGGCGTTGGATGCCCGTGCGTGGGCCCGGACCGCCCGGGCGGCGGGCTTCCGTGCCATGATCCTCACGGCCAAGCACCACGACGGCTTCTGCCTGTGGCCCACGCGGACCACCGCCCACTCGGTGGCCTCGAGCCCATGGCGCGGCGGCACGGGCGACGTGGTGCGGGACTTCGTGGACGCCTGCCGCGCCGAGGGCCTGAAGGCGGGGCTCTACTGCTCCCCCTGGGACCGGAACGCGCCGTCGTACGGCGACTCGCCTCGCTACAACGATCTGTACGTGGCGCAGCTCACCGAGCTCCTCACCGGGTACGGCCCCATCCACGAGGTCTGGTTCGACGGCGCCAACGGCGAAGGTCCCAACGGCCGGCATCAGCACTACGACTGGCCCCGCTTCTGGCGGGCGGTGCGCCGGCTCCAGCCCGAGGCGGTCATCTTCTCCGACGCCGGTCCCGACGTGCGCTGGATCGGCAACGAGACCGGGTCGGCCGGCGAGCCCAACTGGTCCGCGGTGGATCCCGCCGTGGTCCGGTTCCCCGGTGCCACTGGGCCGGACGTGACCCGCCAGCTCCAGCACGGCGACCGCGACGGCACGGTGTGGCGCCCCGGGGAGACCGACGTCTCCATCCGGCCCGGTTGGTTCTACCACCCCGAAGAGGACGACCGGGTGCGCGCGGTGGAGGATCTCGTGGACCTCTACTTCACCTCGGTGGGCCGAAACTCCAAGCTCCTCCTCAACGTGCCGCCCACGCCCGCCGGACGCCTGGCCGAAGTCGACGCGGCGCGCCTGCAGGGGATGCACGAGGTCCTGGAGTCGCGGTTCTCCGCCGACCTGGCCGCGGGGGCGGTGAGGACGCGGGCCGTCACCGGGGAACGCGCCGCCGTCCAGGAGCTGGAGCTTGGCCGTTCCGTGGAGGTGGGCGTCGTCGACCTCCGCGAGGACATCCGCCACGGCCAGTCGGTGGCGGGCTACCGGGTGGAGGGGCGCGTCGACGGCACGTGGCGCACGGTGAGCCGGGGCCAGACCATCGGGTACCGGAAGCTCGACCGTGTCGAGCCGTTCACCGTGCGCCGGCTGCGCGTCCACGTGGAGGACGGGTGGGGGCGTCCGCCGGAGGTGGGGGTGGCGCTCTACGGGTGACGGATCGGGAGCCCCGCGGGGATCAGCCTTCTCCGCGGAAGAGGGCCTGGCCCTGGTTGGCCAGCGCCCTCAGGTGCTCAGCCACCCCCGCCACGGCCTGGCCCGCCTCCTCGTCCACGGCGCCGTAGCCTTTCAGGGTCTCGGGGGACAGCTCCGACAGGGCGATCTCGGCGTAGAGGAACGCGGTGGTCGCCGACCACCGGGCCGACCCCTCGGGCTTGGGGCGGGAGATCCCCAGCTCGTCCAGCGCCGTGAGGAGCCGCCCGCGCATCTCCTCCACCAGCGCCTCGCCCCGGCGTGCCTCGAAGGGGGAGATGTCCGGCTGCTGGGCGTCGAAGGGGTTGAGGCGGCCCTGGCAGAGGCGGAGAACCTCGTCCAGGAGCTCGCTCACCTGGGTGAAGGTGGCGCGCACGGCCCGGGCCTGGGCGGCGTTGAGACCGCTCCCGGGGGAGGGACTCGGCTCGGGAGGATCATTGTGCGGCGGCATGACAGGTCTCCTGCGCCCGGTGGGGTTCGGTGCAGGAGTCATCAACCGCATGGGGCGCGGTGGTTGGAGGCGAACTCCATCGCCTGTCCCGAATGTCCACCGGTTCGGGACGCGAATCAAGCGGTGTCCTCCTCCCGGCGCGTCGTGGTGCGGCTCCCCGGGACCGGGTAGTTTCCGACGGAAATGCGCACCTGGCCCATCGGCATCTTCGGAGCCCGTATGTCTCGCGTTCCGTTCCGTCTCTCCTTCGTTCCGCTGGTGGCGGCGACGCTGGCCCTGCCGTCCGGATCCGGTCCTTCCTCGGCGGGAGCCCCGCTCCCCGGGAGCGTGGCGGTCACGGACACGCCGCGGGTCCTGGTCGTCCTCGTGGACGGGCTCTCGCCCGCGCTCCTCGCCGAGGCGTGGACCCCCACGCTCGACGCCCTGCGCGCCGACGGCGTCTTCAGCGACCGGGTTCGCGCCGGTGCGTCTCTGGCGGCGGGCTCGTGGGGCCGCCTGACGGGGGTGGACGTCCGGGGCGCCGACGTGCCCCTGAGCGAGGCCGACGCCCTGACGGTGCTCGGGGAGGGGGACCCCGACGTGGTTGTGACCCGGGTGTCGGTGCGCGCGGCTCGGCTGCCACGGGACGCCGCCGGGCGGACGGCCCCGTCCCGGCGCTCGGCGGAGCTGGCTGCCGTGGAGGACGCCGACGCCCGCATCGGCCGCCTGGTGGATGCCGTGCATGCCCGGCCCGGGTGGGACGGCGAGGATTGGCTCGTCCTGGTCGTCGGCGACGAGCCCGGCCCGGCGGAGCGCACCGTGTGGATGGCGTCGGGTCCGTCGGTGCTGGACGGCACCCTCACCCGCACGCCGCTCCCCGAGGACGCCGCAGCCACCGTCCTGGCCCACCTGGGCCTCCCGTGGGACGCGGCCCCGGGGCCCGGCGGCACGCCGCTGGGCCTCCGGCCCGACGTGGGGCCCGACGACGAACGGGCCCTGGTGGGCACGCGGCGGGAGGTGCGGCCCCACTGGGAGGATCCCTCGGTGGTGGAGCTGGCCAAGCTGCCGCCCCGCGCCTCCTTCGTCTCGTACGAAGATCGGGCGCTGGCACTGACCGGCGATCCGTCGGCGTCGTCGCGACGGATCCTCCTCAACGGGCGCTGGGCCTTCCGGTGGGTCCCTCGGCCGGCGGAGCGGAGGCTGGACCTCTGGCGGGGGGACGTGGACGACGCGGCGTGGGACTCCATCCCGGTGCCGTCGGACTGGCAGATGGAGGGGTACGGCGTGCCCATCTACGTCAACTCCATGTACCCCTTCACGAAGGACCCGCCCTTCATCGAGCACGACCACGACCCGGTGGGCCAGTACCGCACCACCTTCACCGTGCCCGAGGCGTGGGCCGGGGAGCACGTGGTGCTCCACTTCGGGGCGGTGCATTCGGCCATGTATGTCTGGGTCGATGGCGTCATGGTGGGCTATTCCCAGGGCAGCAAGCTCCCGGCCGAGTTCGACATCTCCCACCTGGCCGCGCCGGGCCCCCACCGGCTCGCTGTGGAGGTGTACCGGTGGAGCGACGGGAGCTACCTGGAGGACCAGGACTTCTGGCGCCTCAGCGGCATCGAGCGCGACGTGGTGCTGTACGCGGAGCCCCGCACGCGGGTGGCCGACGTGTGGACCCGGGGCGGCCTGGACGACGCCTACCAGGACGGCGTCCTGGACGTGGACGTGGACGTGGCCCGGGACGCCGGGGGGCCGGCTGCGGCGGCGGTACGCTTCGAGCTCCTGGGGGAAGGGGAGGGAAGCGCGGTGCCCGGCGGACAGGGAGGTGCCGGGGCGGGCGGACGGGGCGACTCGTCTTCCGGCGGCCAGGCCGCGCCGCCGCTCCTGAGCCGGCGCGTGCCGGTGCCCCGACCCGACGCACGGGGTCATGCCCAGCTCGCGCTCCACGACACGGTGCCTTCGGTGCGCGCCTGGACCGCCGAGAGGCCCGCGCTCTACACGCTCCTTCTGACGCTGGAGGACAGCGCCGGCCGGACGCTCGCCGTGACGCCCGTGCGCATCGGCTTCCGCACCATCGAGATCGCCGGCGGCCAGGTCCGGGTGAACGGCGTGCCCATCACCATCCAGGGGGTGGATCGCCACGAGCACGACCCGGTGACCGGCCACGTGGTGAGCGAGGCCTCCATGCGCGAGGACATCCGCCTCATGAAGGCGGCCAACATGAACGCCGTGCGCACCTCCCACTATCCCGACGACCCGCGCTGGTACGATCTGGCCGACGAGCTGGGGATCTACCTGGTGGACGAGGCCGACATCGAGTCCCACGGTATGGGCTACGACCCCGAGGTGACGCTGGGCAACGATCCCGACTGGATGGCGGCCCACCTCGCCCGGACCCGGCGCATGGTGGAGCGGGACAAGAACCACCCGTCGGTGACGTTCTGGTCCCTGGGCAACGAGGGGGGCAACGGGGTGAACTTCGAGGCCACCTACCGTTGGATCAAAGGGCGTGACCCGACGCGGCCCGTGCAGTACGAGCGCGCCGGCCGGAGTTGGAACACGGACCTTTACGTGCCCATGTACCCCAGCTTCGAGCACCTGGAGGCGTACGCCCTGAGCGACGATCCCCGTCCCCTCGTCATGTGCGAGTATGCCCACGCCATGGGGAACAGCGTGGGCAACTTCACCGACTACTGGGAGGTCATCGACCGCTACCCCAAGCTCCAGGGCGGCTTCATCTGGGACTGGGTGGACCAGGGCCTGCGCAAGGTCACCGACGCGGGCGACACCATCTGGGCGTACGGCGGCGACTACGGCCCGCCCGGCACCCCGTCGGACGGGAACTTCGACATCAACGGGCTGGTGCAGCCCGACCGCCGGCCCAACCCCCACTACTGGGAGGTGAAGGCGGTCTACCAGTGGATCCGCACCTTGGGCGTGGACCCGGTGCACGGCCGCATCCGCGTGAAGAACCGCTATCAGTTCCGGGACCTGTCGGGCGTGGCGCTGCGCTGGCGGCTCCGGGAGGACGGCGTGGTGGTGGCCGAGGGCGATGGGGTCCTTCCGCCCGTGGCGCCCGGGGACTCGGCCGACGTCACGCTGCCGCTGCACGCCCCAGCCTGGAAGCCCGGCGCCGAGTACCACCTCGACGTACGCTACGTGCGCCGTGCCGACGACGGCCTGCTTCCCGCGGGCCACGAGGAGGCCCTGACCCAATTCGACCTGGGAGTGCCGGGCGGGCCTGCACCTGCCGAGGCGGCTCCGCCGGGACGCACCGAGATCCGCCGGACCCGCGACGCCGTCATCCTCACCGCGGGCGACGTGCGCGCCGAGGTGGACCGCACCACCGGGCTGCTCCGCGCCTACGCTGTGGGTGCGCACCAGCTCCTGGACGCGCTCCTGGCGCCCGACTTCTGGAGGGCGCCCACCGACAACGACTTCGGCGGCGGCTGGCAGCGCAAGCTGGGTGTATGGAAGCGCGCAGGCGACGGCTTCGTACCCGACACCATGGAGGCGTCCAGCACGTCCGACGGGGACGTACGGGTGGTGGTCAAGGGCCGCATCCCCGCCGGGCCCAGCCCCCTGACGTTGACGTATACGCTCCGTCCCGACGGCACCCTGGAGGTGGCCGAAGCACTGGAGCCGGCGCCCGGCGCCGACCTCCCACGCATGCCGCGCTTCGGCATGCGCACCGAGATCCCGGGCCAGTACCACCGCACCGAGTGGTTCGGGCGGGGGCCCATGGAGTCGT